>JBCBKZ010000910.1:0-2187 GCA_038520955.1 Bacteroidota bacterium
TCCCGTAGTGCTAAGGGTAAATATCCCTGCTTCTTCTGTACCTACTTCAGACAGGGTGCCTGAAGAAAGATTGTATTGAATGCTAGGATGCTCAGTGGCTTTCAGCGCCTTTTTTATCTTGTCATTCATGATTTTGCCTCTTCCTCCGTCTAAGGAGGCAACTGGTATATCCAGGCTAACAGATCCTACTGCATTTCCTTCAGGAGAATTCTCAAGAGAAGACAGGCTATTCTCAAGAGAAATTTCTCCTGTAATATCTGAAGTAGTAGCTGTCCAGTCATGCATGGTAGAGGTACCCACTACAGAGAATGAACTACTGGGATCCAGAGAGTAAGAAGTCTGCTGAGCCAGAAGGCTCATTCCTGCAAAGGAAAACAGGAGAAGAATGAGAGACAGTTTACGGTTCATATGGCAAGAATAAATGTTCTTTCAAGACCAGCTATCTAAGGAAACTGATTCCTATTGGGAGGGAGTCCTGAAGGACTTTTTTCTACCAAGGCAACCCTTTTTAAGAGGCTTTCATCTCTTTAGGTAGACTTAACACTACCTACATGATCCGTAACTATCTCATCACCGCACTCAGGGTATTAAACAAACAGAAGTTTTTTACCTCCATCAATGTTCTAGGCTTGGCAGTAGGGATTGCCTGCTGTATGGTCATGCTCCTGTATGTGAAGAATGAACTCTCCTACGATAAGTACCACGCCAATATAGACCAGCTTTACAGAATTGTCATCGACCTGAAGTTTGGGGAAATGGATGGACGTATGTCTGATACAGCTGCCCCCATGGCAAAGACCCTGGTGAAGGACTATCCCGAAGTCATCAATGCGGGCCGTACAGAAGAACAGGGAGACCAGTGGATCAAGCGTGGAAATAATGAAAGTGTATTAATAGAAGATGTAGCCTATGTGGATTCCAGCATCTTTCAGATGTTCTCCTTTGATGTGGTAGCAGGAGATCCGGTAAAAGCCCTCACCAACCCAGATTTGATAGTGATCAGTAGGAGAATTGCAGATCTGTTTTTCCCTGATGAAGATCCTATGGGTAAGTCTCTGACTATAGGAAATGACTGGAACGTGGAAGTAGCTGGCTTGATAGAGAATATGCCAGAGCAGTCTTCATTCAAATATGATGTGTTCCTGTCTATGGAACGTCTTGGGTGGAGTAAAGACAATATGTGGCTAAACCACACCTTTGAAACCTACTTCCAACTGGCACCTGGATCAGATCCAGCCGGATTAGAGGCTAAGTTTCCAGATATGCTGGAGAAATATGTAGGGCCAGAACTCATGAAATTCATTGGGGCCACCATAGAGGAGTTTCGTGAATCCGGGAAGAACCTTGGATATGGTATGCAACCTGTGGCAGATATCCATCTTCACTCCCAGGACATAGATGGCGTAGGGGGGGATGGCAACATCCGCTATGTGTACATTTTTACCCTTATAGCTTTGATGATTCTCCTGATTGCGAGTATCAACTTCATCAATCTCTCTACCGCTAAGTCTGCCTTAAGGGCCAGAGAAGTTGGGATCAGAAAGGTGATGGGCTCCATTAGAAGCATGTTAGTAGGTCAGTTTCTCACAGAATCTGTGATCATGAGTCTGATGTCCTTCTTCTTAGCCATCGGGATAGGGGCATTATTCCTTCCTATCTTTAATTCCCTCGCCCAAACTTCAGTAAGCATACCCTGGGGAGATCCCTTCTTTTGGGCTATCATGGTGTTAGGTGCCCTGGTACTGGGGATAGTTACAGGTATGTATCCAGCCTTCTTCTTATCTGCTTTCAAGCCGGTAAAAGTCCTGAAAGGAAACCTAACCCGACAAACGAGTAGTGGATGGCTAAGGAGTGGACTGGTGATTTTTCAGTTTGTAGCTTCTATTGTACTCATCATAAGTACCCTCATCGTGAGAAAACAGATTACCTACATTCAGAATAAGGATTTGGGCTTCAATAAAGAACATGTAGTCATAGTGGAGAATACCTGGGTGCTAAGAGATAAGGTCCATCTGCTCAAAAAAGAAATGGTTCAGCGGGAGGATGTCCTTTCTGGTTCTGTGACTAATTACCTTCCGGTTAATTCTAACAGAAGCTCCAATGCATATTGGCTAAAGGAAGAAGCCAACCAGAATAAGGAAGTTCTCATTTCCAGGTTTACTGTAGACTTTGATTATGTGGAGACCT
>JBCBKZ010000911.1:0-2186 GCA_038520955.1 Bacteroidota bacterium
TAAATTTAATGGGTAGTACGACTTCAAAAAGTCACTTTCTTCCCTACTGATTACATTTATTAAACGCTTAATGAATTAATCGACTATTTTATGAATTTTATTCAAACACTCGTATTCTTCGGATTACCTCATATTTCATTCTACCTTATTACCTGAGAATCAAAAATTTAGCCCATTAAGTGGAATGATAGTGTAAATGGTTAGCCAGACTGGAAATAAGACGTTTCATGAGTACGCGAGATTGGCACAGTAAATTAGTATGTGAACGTGTGGAGGCTTGGGCTGAACAGTACCCTGGACGCATTTCCCTTATTGAATGGGAAACGGGTAACCAAATCATGTATAAGCAATTAGCTGACATGATTCATCAGTATGCTGTCCAACTCCTTCTTTGCGGCTACAAACCTGGTGACAGAATTGCTATCAGCATGGATATCAGCCCCCGTTATGTGGCTATGCTATTTGCCTGCTGGAAGGTGGGAATGATAGCTGTACCCATGAAATATAATCCTGCCGAGCCTGAAGAAAGTATTCAGAAACTCATACTTGTAGAGCCTCGTGCCTGGTTTTTGTTAGATCTTCCAATGCCTCTTCCTGAAGCAGAGTGTAACAAAATCATGGAATATCTGCCTACTGTGAACCTCTTTGTATCAGATACCCCTTTTGAAACTACTCAGGAATATACTACCCATAGCTGGGATCAGTGGTTGGCCAGTCATAAGACCAAGAGATTTCTCTGGAAAAGCAGGAAATTTGGGAAGCTGACTAAAATTCAAAAGAATCTTCACGCATGGCAGCCTGCATGGATATGCTTTAAAGCCTATTCAGAAAATAGGAATATGCCTATTCTCTTATGCCATGAGAATATCATCATTCAACATAACCTCATGGTAAGGGCTACAGGAGAGAAAGAGCAAAGCTGCTCCTGGATAGGAAATGAAATAGAGGATATGGCCATGAGCTTATATGCGATGGTCAGTATTCTTTTGTCTGGTGGTAAGGTGGTATTAAGCAAGAGTAACCATGCTGATAGCATCATTGAAGCAGCTAAGACTTATAACATAAGTAGGATGGTCCTCCATTCAGTTAAGTACGAAGCCATTTGGCGGAGTCCGGTCTACCATCCTATAGAATTCAGAAGTCTCAAGTACGCTGTTTACCTGGATTCTCCCTCCTACTTTGACTTTCAGCAAAAACTGGAGGAAATGACTCCTGCCTATGGAACAGGCTTCTTCCTTACAGAAGCTGGGGGCTTTGCCACCTTCTATGCCATGAATAGCCCGGACAGGTACCTCTCAGAAAATGAGTTGGGTGTGGTGTATGAAACCATAGGAAAGGTGAGCATAAGAGAACCCATGCGCTCGGATGGAGGTTCAGGAAGAGAATTACCTGACGGACAGTTAGGAGATATCTGCTCTCATCCTCCCCTGGTATTCTCAGGCTATTATCAGCAGCCTGATATGACCTCCCAAATTCTTTCCCGGGAAGGGATCCTTTACACAGGATACCTTGGATTTTTCAAGCAGATTGAGGGAAGAAGAGTCCTCATCTTAGCTGGCAAGAACCAGCTTCCCAGAAATAATGACCTTCACTCATACGCGAGCAACTAACCCCTTCCCTTACTACCAGGCAGTTTCATGGGGAAAATTTCCATATTGAATCCGAATTTTTTGCCGCCCTCTACTTATTTGGCTAAGTAGCCTGCATGTTGCCCACACCCAAATTATTTCTTATCTGTATCATGCTGTTTAGTTGGAGGCTGGAGGTTTATTCTCAGCTTAACCAACCCGTCAAAAACTTTGAAGTACTCTGGAAGACCTTTGATAAGCGATATGCAAACTTTGAGCTAAAGGGCATAGACTGGGATAGTGTGTATGCTACCTACAGGCCACAAATTACTACTCAAACAGGGGACAGGGAGCTTTTCAGCATCTGCTGCCAGATGTTACAGACCCTATCAGATGGACATGTTTCTATAGAAGCCGAATATGCATCAGAGGAATGGGAGTGTGGGCCTCCCTACGATTTTTCACTAGAGGTAGCTTTCCCCACTGACTCAGCTCAGGCTGCCTTTAAAGCAGTGATGGATAAGAGCCTGGAAGCTCATGGATTTTCAGCTCCTATTCATAAGGAGTTATCGGAAGACACCCGTTTTCAATACAGATTGTCTGATTCTTTCGGCTACC
>JBCBKZ010000912.1:0-2186 GCA_038520955.1 Bacteroidota bacterium
TTTTGACCTCATGGTAAGAATCCTCTACAGAGAGAAAGTAGCTTCCGCCTATCTGCCTGAAGTACTTGTCAGAATGAGAAATGGAGGGATTAGCACCGGTAGCTTGAAAAGTACCCTGACCATCAACAAGGAAATGTTAAAGGCCTGTAGGAAGTATGGCCTGAACACAAATCTGTTACTCATTTACTCAAAATACTTTACGAAGGTTTCGCAGTTATTCACCAGACCAGAATCATCTATTGCCCATACATGAAGAAGATATTAATAGTTGTAGGTACGCGCCCTAACTTCATCAAGATCACCCGTTTTCATGCTGTCTTAAGCCAGTTCCCAAATCTGGAGATGAAAGTGGTCCATACCGGCCAGCATTATGATGATAAGATGTCAAACATCTTTTTCACCCAGTTTGGCTTTCAACCTGACTTTTGGCTAAATGTTTCTAGCGGTTCTCCTGCTGCCAGAATGGGAGAGATCATCACCAAGCTGGAAAAACTATTAAGGGATACCTATGAGGCAGACTGTGTGATGGTAGTAGGAGATGTGGATTCTACGCTGGCAGCAGCAATAACAGCCCACAAGATGGGAAAGACCCTGGTTCACCTTGAAAGCGGACTGAGGAGCTTTGATAGAGGCATGCCGGAGGAAAATAATCGAATACTGACAGATGAGATAACAGATCATTACTTCGTTACAGAAGAAAGCGGAGTGAAGCATCTGCAGGTAGCAGGAAAGGCAGATCAGCACATACACATGGTAGGAAATACCATGATTGATACCTTGGTCAACTTCGATGAAGACATCCAAAAAAGTAAGATACTGGAGGAATTAACTATCAGTCCTCAGGAGTTTGTGCTTATGACCATGCACAGACCTGCTACAGTAGACTTCAAGGAAGGACTAGAGAAGTTGTTGAAGATATTGACAAGAGTTTCTGAGCTTCGTCCTATAATCTTCCCTATCCATCCCAGAACCCGTGCACGCTTTGAGAGCTTTGGGCTGATGGATGAGTTGAAAGCCCTTAAGAAGGTAGTCCTAGCAGATCCCATGGGCTATTTCTCCTTCCAGAAACTTATCCATAGCTGTAAGTATGTATTGACTGATAGTGGGGGTATTCAGGAAGAAACCACCTTTAGAAGAGTACCCTGTCTCACCCTAAGGCCTAATACAGAAAGACCCAGTACAGTAGACTTAGGTACGAATACCTTGGTCCCTTTCGATGTCGATATCATCCTGGGTCTGGTGGACCAAATTGAATCCGGAACTTATAAAAGCGGCGAAATCCCTCCTCTATGGGATGGACATGCTACTGAGAGAATCGTATCTGTTCTTTCTGAAATTTTGACAGACCAGAAACTCGCTATTCAAAGTTGATATTCAGGGTGATGACCTGACTGGATAGCCGCTGAATGGCGTTAGCATGGCTGGTGTAGAGGGGCTCATAAACATTAATGAGACCAATGCTGTATCGAATCTCAGGAGAAAGTTTGATCCTGTCTCCGTATAGGTTAATCCCGGTACCTACTACTAAACTTACATCCTGATCTTTAATCTTCAGTAGGAAAGGATCATTCTTTACCTTCTCATTACTAGCCAGGTTCACCCCCACCTGGAAGCCTCCTAACACATACACCCGAGTAGCTCTATAATATTTGGATTTGAACTGCAGCATGACAGGCACGTTGAAGTAAGAGGCTTCTATCTTTCGTTGCTGCTGTTCTCCATCTGAAAATGAATAGGTAAAGTCTCTTTGTTCCAGAGAAACTGAAGGAATAACCCTGAGCGCTAGTTGATTGGTAAGGTTGAAGTTGGCAATCATCCCCAGCGTAAGGCCAGGACGATTGATCAGTTCCAGTCTTTCCAGAATCTTGCCATCATCTTCTACCTGCGTCTGTTCATTCAGGTTGTAAGAGTTCAGGTTTAGGCCCATCAGGAAACCAAGGTTGAAATTCTTGGAATCAAAGGGGTGTCTACCGTAAGATTGGGCTTGTAAACTACAGAAGCTAAACCCTAGAAGTACCGAAAGGATGATTCCCTTCGCATTGCGTTTCCACATAATCACTACTTATTGGGTAAAGTCTGTGTATAGGCTTGAGGTTAATTTTGATCGTAAATTTAATAGAAATCTTCTATTAACAGGCAGGAATGTTTAGGTGAATGGATGAATGACGAAAAAACAGATGTAAAAC
>JBCBKZ010000913.1:0-2183 GCA_038520955.1 Bacteroidota bacterium
GGGAGCTATGCTGCTAACAGGGAATCATAACTATAGTAAGCCCACCTTTGACTTGATGACCAGAGAAATAGAGCTTGAAGATGGAGTTTGGATAGGTGCCCAGGCAGTAGTTTGTCCGGGAGTATTGGCAAGAACGCATGCCGTTTTATCTGTTGGGTCTATAGCTACAGGAGAGCTGGATGCCTACCAGATCTATAGAGGAAATCCGGCAGAAAAGGTGAGGGAAAGGGTGATAGCTTAGGATGATTGATGTAATAGGAAGGTATTTTATCTATCCTTGCATGTAAAATAACGTTTTAGAGATAGTTCAAAAAATAAACCACCCGGAGCCCCTATCTTACACACGCAAAAGTACGATCTACCTGTATGAGATTTTTATTCGGGAAAGTACCCATATTACTATTATTGGTTATTCTGCCTCATGGGTGTAGCCTAAGTGGCGATGCCCCCATACCTACCAGGATTCTAATGCTGGGAGATTCTATTACAGCTGGAGGCCATTGGAATCAATTGACTGGAAGAGCAGATATTAGAAATGAAGGGTTAGGAGGTGCTACTTCTAAAAGTACCCTAAACAGGTTTGATAGAGAGTTTTGGCCTCCTGAAATCTCCCATTGTTTCCTGATGATAGGGGCAAATGATATCTCAGGAGGAATTCCAGTGGATCAGGTAGTTGATAACATAGAATTAATCTTAGACGGGTTAGCATCTAGAAATATTGGAGTTATACTCCAATCAGTGTTATTTGTTGCAACGGATTTGGCAGATCATGTTGGAAGAAATATGCAGATAAAGACCTTAAATGAGAAGTTGATGGTCATTGCTGATGAAAGGGAGCTAACATTTCTTGACCTGAATGAGATATTGGCGCCTGACGGGTATCTGCTGGATAGATACACACAAGACGGCATCCACCTAATGGAAGATGGGTATAGGTTATGGGTAAGTCAGGTGCTACCAATCATAGATAGTTATGGGATTTAGATGGAAGAATGGGATGGCTATCCTCCTATCTCTGTTCTGTTTGTTAAACTTAACACATGCGCAGGAGGGAGTATTATGGGCGCAGAGCCATTTATTTGCCCAGTATAGAGAAGCAGGAAGGAATGGCCAGAATCAAGTCCAGACCACCTATGGGAATTATACCCCAAGAACCCTGACAGCAGGTTTGTCTTTGGCCGCCGGGGTAAAACTAGCTCCTCAGTGGAAATTGGGGCTCCAATTGGATAACCAGCATCAATACACCCGACATCAGGCAGATGCCAAATTCTGGATTCACCAGACCAGAATAGGTCCTCTCATAAGATTCCAACCTTCCATAGGCAGATTCTACTTTCCGCTACAAGCTGGTGGGGGATGGGAACGTTATAATGAAACCTTCTATGAGCGAAGCAGTGAAGCATTTAAATCCTTTAAAAAAGGGAATCTCCTTTACATTCAGGGAGCAGCTGGATTTGGGGTGATGTTAGATGCCAACTGGCGGCTGGAAATTTTACCCGTCTTTACTTATGATACCGGAGAGTTGGCCGTTAATATTCCAGGAGCCTTAAAAGAAGATTATTATGATTATTCCCTTCAGCTCAGAGCAGGTATTATCTATTCTTTTAGCCGTAAAAAGTAGGAGTAATTCATGGAATATAAGAAGATAACCCTCATAACGGTATGTTTTCAGGCTGAAAATTATCTGGAAAGCTGTATTCGGTCAGTTCTTCAGCAGGACTACCCAAACATAGAGTATATCATCATAGATGGAGGATCTACAGATGGGACGGTGGATGTCATCAGAAAGTATGAAGACAAGATAAGCCATTGGGTTAGCGAAGCAGATGAGGGCTTGTATGACGCCATGAATAAAGGAATTAGCATGGCCTCAGGGGAAGTGGTCGGGTTTCTACATGCTGATGATCTTTACGAACATACCTCTGTCCTCTCTAAGGTAATGGAGGCTTTCCAGGATGATAGGATAGGAACTGTCTATGGAGATCTTGTTTATGTGGAAGCTGATAATACTGACCAGATCACGCGCTACTATCCAGCAAAAGATTTTCACGTCAACAAGTTCAAGAAAGGTATGATGCCCCCTCATCCTACTTTCTTTGTGAGGAAGAGCCTGTATGAGGAGTTTGGTGGATTTGATATGAGCTATAGAATATGTGCTGATTCTTACCATGAGGTCAAAATCA
>JBCBKZ010000914.1:0-2171 GCA_038520955.1 Bacteroidota bacterium
CATCAATATTTATCTGGGCCAAAAGCAGGTTAAGAAAAGAATCTGTAAGGTTTTCTTTGATAATTTTATCAAAGCCTTGTGATTCCATTAGATCAAATTACTAAAAAGTGCTTATACAGGTAGAGCTTTCTTTCAGACCATCTACCCAAACAGACTCGCCTGCTGTCCATGGAGAATGCCCCACTCATGCTGTAGGAGCCATCTTTTGCGCTTGAGACCGCCGGCATATCCGGTAAGTTTACCATCGCTACCTATGACCCTATGGCAGGGAACAAGTAACCAAAGCTTATTTTTCCCACAGGCAGAACCTACGGCTCTTACCGCATTAGGAGACTGAATATTTTTAGCTACCTGAAGATAGGACTTGGTAGTACCTGTAGGGATTTCCAGTAAATCTCTCCAAACGCGTTGCTGGAACTCAGTTCCTTCCATATCCATGAAAAGGGAGAATGCGGTACGCTTCCCTTCGAAGTATTCGTCAAGCTGTTCAATACATTCGAGGAGGCGGTCATGGGAGGGGTTGATCTCGTAGGTGGGATGATCAATGAAACAGAGCTGTTTAATCCCCATTTCGCTGGTAACAATCTCTATGGTACCTATGGGCGTATCATAGTATGTCTTGGCAGCTACTTCCATACTACAAGTTAGCAAAAAACAGAATATCCGAAAATATCCAACCCCTAAAAAAATAGAGCCACGATATCCCGCAGCTCTATCCATATATTTTTATCTCTTCTTTGCGACTTAGCGTCTTTGCGTGAGAACCTAAACTGCTAAGAGATTACTATCCCTCATTCAGCCAGTCTATAGGCTTCAGCATACTTAAGGTATACTCTTCCGGGCTACCAGCTTCTGGCTCGTAGCAGTAAGTCCAGTTGGCTTGTGGAGGCATGGACATGAGGATAGACTCTGTACGTCCGTTAGTATCCAGTCCGAACTTCGTTCCCTTATCATACACCAGGTTAAACTCTACATAGCGAGATCTACGCATCATCTGGAAGGATTTCTCATTCTCCGTAAAGATTTTCTCCTTATGACGATTGACGATTTCTCTATAAGTAGGCACGAAGGAATTTCCTACGCGTTGGATAAACTCAAAGTTGCCGCGGACTTCCTGGTCAGTTTGTCCTTTCAGGTGATCAAAGAAGATTCCTCCTATTCCACGGGTTTCATTTCTGTGCTTGATGAAGAAATAATCATCACACCACTTCTTGAATTTAGGATAGTAGGATTCATCAGAAGGATCGCAAGCAGCCTTCATCTGCTCATGGAAGAATTTAGCATCTTCTGGAACCACATATATAGGCGTAAGGTCTATCCCTCCCCCAAACCAGTGTGTACCGTCTGAAGTCTGGAAATAGCGCACATTCATATGTATGATGGGCACCTTGGGTGAAGAGGGATGAATTACGATGGATACGCCTGTAGCATCAAAATTCACCCCACTTGGCAGCTTTAGCTTTTGGGTGATGATCTCAGGCATAGGTCCATGTACATGAGAGAAATTTACTCCTCCTTTCTCGAACACATTCCCGTTTTGAATCAAACGTGTTCTTCCTCCTCCTCCGGCTTCCCTTTTCCACAGGTCCTGCTCGAAGGTAGCTTTACCATCTACTTCCTCCAGGCCACGACAAATATCGTCCTGAAGGGTTTTCATAAAAGAAACTATCTCAGTTAGTTCTGGCCTCAAGGTGAGTATCTTTTCCATGCACACAAATTCCCGTTGGAGGCGCAAGGTACAAAAAACAATAACTTCACGCTTTACTGACTTCTGTCATTGGAAACTTTCCTTCCTTCAGAGAATAGAACTGCTGCATGTACACCATATGAGGGAGTGTCAGCACAGATATAGCTATGAAGAAAAGAAGAAAAGGCGAAATCAGGGTAGAAAGGAAACTCCCTGCTGCCAATAAAATAGCTATCCCTACAAAACTTATGAGTGAGAAGGGCCATGCATGCTTCACAAAGTCCCTCCAACTAAACTGAGCTTGTTCCAGTCTGAAGACTTTGATCTCCCAGTTGATAGAAGATAGGCTATGCCAGAGTGCAAAATAGACGGTAAAACTAATCAGCAATCCTGCGAAATAACTGACAGCGGCAAGAATCACTAGATTCAAGCATTCAAAAGCAAAGGCTGTAAGGGTAAAGAATTTTAGAAAGTATCCGGTAAT
>JBCBKZ010000915.1:0-2158 GCA_038520955.1 Bacteroidota bacterium
GTTGCTGCTGCGTAAAAGATACATCTCCTGCCAAACAAATATCATAGTCCTCTCCTCTAAGTAACACTGACTGATGGCCATAAGTATGACCGGGAGTGCTGAGCAATACAACATCTTCTGCCTTAGTTAGCACCTGCGCTTGAGAAAAGTGTGGTCCTAAGCTTTTCTCATAAGTCATTCTTCTTGGGGCAAACCATGAAGGGAGTAAACAGGGAATGCTTCCATAAGGGTTTCCTGCTTCTACTTGGGAAACTATGACTTCAGATTTACTAAAGTGTCTCAACCCATCTACATGATCCAGGTGCATATGCGTTAACACTACCCATCTGATATCATCGGGAGACTTACCTACTTTCGCGAGTTGTCTATGTACCTCCCAGTCTTCTTCTATCTGAAACCTGAGAATTTTCCGGTTAACCCATCCTGTAGCAGGATCACAAGCGTAATGTTCTTTGGTCAGAGCCGCTGGCTGTTCTCCCGTATCTATGAGAATATTTCCCTCGGGATGTTCAATAACCCACACCCAAATAGGCAGCCAATCCGTCCAGAATGGATCAAGAAGAATTTGAGGGATGCCTATGCTACTGTTTTTATGCGCATTTTTCACCTTAACCATCCCACACGGTAGTGCATGAAGGGTTATCTGGTCATTTATGGGAAAGCTAGTAGGCTCCATTCTTACTTCTCCTAATGTATCTTCTCCCATCTCACAAGCCTGCAAAAGGGGAAGACTTATACCGGACATAACCAACTGCTGAAGGAATCGTTTTCGAGTCATTCTTCTATCTTATTCTGCTGCATCCCCATGGCTAAGAAGAAGCTCAGCCTCATTCCTAAAAAATCTGATGTAGTCAAATCGAGCTATTAGGTCCGGCTCTCCATCTGTAAATACGGATGTATTCAAACTGGATCTTGAGAAAACATATCTGCGCTTCATTTTAGCGTTGAAATCTGTATAGGCAATCATGCCTACTTGAAGGATTTCTGGCATGTTGGGATGAGTAAGAGTCCGAAGTATCGTCCACTCTCCCTCCTTCTTTACACTGAGGGTAAAGCGCTCACCTTCTCGCGTAATGGCAATTTCTACCCATCCTGATGGGGCTGGAAGTATCTTGAGTTTACTTTTGCCTTTGATGGTCAGTTTGGTTTCGAACTGGGCCTGATTCTTTCCTTTCGCATAGCCTGTAGAGAGAAAAAGCCAGTTTTCATGTCCTTTTTTCGTTTTAGCTACTCCTTCCGGTCTTGGACTTCTGATCATCAGGCCCGCTAATGAAAATAGTTTCTGGGGGACCTCAGTATTTCTTCCACTAGCTTTCACCTTAGTGGTTACGGTAAAATCCCCTTTCACTTCCTTGAAATAGTAGGACCCACAATGAACTTCTCCGTACCAGAAACCGGTATTAGGTTCCAGATGAAAGTTTCCTTTAGAATCTGTATCGATGTTTACTTTCAGACTATGATCAGGCCAGCCTTCAGATTCATGAAAGGAGGTCCAGTTTTTAAGGGACTCTGCCTTATCAAATTCGTCTGACAGGGCTTTCAGGTTATTTTTCTGTGCTGCTACAGTCATACTCACCAATATTAAAATAGGAACTAAAATGCTTGTTTTCATTTTTTTCCTAAAGGTGAGAATGAAATAGGCTGAACCTACTTACCACATGTTAAGTTCTGCTTTCTTGTAAGAGATTTTTCCTGATTCTACTTAGAGATTCTGGGGTAACTCCTATGTAGGAGGCCAAGTACTTTAGGGGTACTCTTTGAATGAGGATAGGATCTTCTTGTAAAACCAGCTGGTATCTTTCAGTGGCATTCGCATTCTGAAAATCCATTAGTAGCTTCTCAGTGGCTTCCTGTACTTCTAACTTTAGGATAGATGCAAAGCTATTCCACACAGGCAGGTTGGCTTTCAACCATTCTCGGTCTTTATACCTAATAGCCAGATATCGACAATCCTCTAGACATTGTATATTTTCAGTGGCTAGTTTCTGGTTATGGAAGCTAGCCTGAGAGGTAAAGAAATATTCTGGATAAGCAAAAAACTTGGTTCTATCTACCCCGTCTTTCCAGACATAGAAACGCATCATCCCTTGGTAGAGATAGTATAAGTTCTCACAGACTCTCCCCTCCTCACGTAAGTGCTCATTTGCTTTTGCTTCCT
>JBCBKZ010000916.1:0-2155 GCA_038520955.1 Bacteroidota bacterium
GGATAAATGAAATTGTTAATGAGTTTGAGCCTGATGTAATTCAGTGCCATTTTGGATATGAGGCTCTTAGGCTGGTAGATAATTTAGAAAGAACAGATATTCCCATTGTAGTTACCTTTCAGGGACATGATGCTTCTTACTTCCTAAAAAGGAAATCTTATGTAGAGAAACTAAAAGAGTTGTTCTCAAGGGAGAATGTCTATGCCAGCTTTGTATGTGATTTTCTCAAGAGAAATCTGGAAAAAGTAGGCGTTCAGTTTACGGGTGAAAAAGTCATTTACTCGGGTACGCGCCTAACCCATTTTAAGAGAAGGTCATATGACCACCCTAAAGAGCCGTTTACCTTTTTACAGGTATCACATTTTGAGGAGAGGAAAGGCCATAAATACGTTCTGGAAGCTTTCAAGACCATTCTGGATGCTAATCCAGACAGGGAGGTTAAGTTAATCCTGGCAGGAGGAGGTCCAGATCTGGAACCCATAAAAAAACTGGCAGCAGAACTAGGCATACAGGAAGAGGTAGATTTTCCTGGTTGGGTAAGTCCTGAACAAGTGAGAAACCTTTTGGAGAATTCGCATGCTTACCTACTCCACAGCTTAACAGTAGACGGCTGGACAGAAGGAATACCTAATGCCATCATGGAAGCTATGGCCATGGAACTCCCCGTTATTTCTACCAGGCATGCCGGCATACCTGAATTAGTAGACGAGGGCGTTCACGGAATCCTAACGGAAGAGAGAGATACTGAAGCATTAGCAAATGGAATGCAGGAAGTATTGAACTGGGGATACATGCCGGAAAGCCGCGAAAAGATAATTCAGCAGTTCGAGTATCAGAAGCGTATTGATACACTAATGGAATATTATCAGAAAATAACCGGATCACAGCCTGTGCTTAACGCCTAAAGGAATGGTATATCTGATTTTTGGGAATCAGTCTGAAGGAATTTATCGGTCGTATGTGGTAGACGTATGTACCTATCTCAGTGATGAGTTGGGACAGCCTGTCCGTATAATTGGTTTCCTCTCATTGAGAAATTTCAAAGCCCAGCGTGCCAGCAGAAAAGCAGTTTATAAAGACGCCATCTTCCTGCCCATGTTTCCTTTCATGCAGACCTGGAAATGGAATATTCTCACGCTCTTACTGATTTGGCCGTTTATTGGAAGAAAAAAGGTGATGGCCCTAAGCCCATTAGCAGCCAATTTAGCGCTGATGCTAAAAAAGATTGGCTTGGTAAAGACCCTCATTTATGATAGTGAAGGAGCCGTAAGTGCAGAGTGGAATGAATACGATGTGGTTCCCAATGAGCAGATGAAAGAGAGAATAGGTCCCCTTGAGGAACGAGCAGTAAGAAAGTCTGACTTCAGGCGGGTGGTGTCGCATAAAATGATCAACTGGTTTGAAAGAACTTACGACTATGAGAGTACAGCTCACATTGTGGTCCCCTGTACTATCAGTCAGAAGTTCCAGAAGGCTTTACCTGATCAGGAAAGCTTACTTAAACTGAGGAGGAAGTATGGATTCCTTCCCGAGGACATCATCTTTGTGTATGCGGGTTCCTCTGCCAAATGGCAATCCTTTGATATGTTTGACACCTATCTATATCACTGGTTTAAGCATATCCCTAAGGCTAAATTGCTGCTACTTTCCAAATCTGATGCTTCTGAGATGAAGACGGTACAAGCCTATCCTGAGAGGGTGTTCCAAAAATGGCTTCCATATGATGAGGTCGTCTCTCACCTACAGATCAGTGATTATGGAATTCTCATCAGAGAAAAATCTATTACTAATGAAGTAGCTGCGCCCACAAAGTTTGCTGAATACCTGGCGAGTGGGTTGCAGGTGTTAATTTCTCCTTATGTGGGAGATTATTCCGCTTTTGTAGAGGAACATGTATGCGGAAAAGTATTAGAAGGGAATAAAGGGGAATATGGATTGGCATTTGAACAAACCCCATATGAAAGAAGACAGTATCACCACCAACTGGCCCAGACCTATTTTACTAAAGCCCATTTCAAATCAGATTGGCAAGAACTAATTACGGTTTAGCACTAGCATTATGAAGAAAGTACTGATCATTTTCGGGACAAGACCTGAGGCCATCAAGATGGTTTCCCTGGTAAAGGCTTTCGAGCAATATGCACCAGAAGTGGAG
>JBCBKZ010000917.1:0-2155 GCA_038520955.1 Bacteroidota bacterium
TTTTTCTTGATGATTTCATCCAGATCTCCATTGAAGGCAGAAATTTCCTGCTCACTTCCATAGTTAATTACCTCAATAAAGCCTTCATAAGGGAATTTATACTGATCCTCTAACTGAGCCGTGGTGGTATTCAGTAGTTCATTGGCATTATAATAGCCATTAAAATAGGAGGTGGTATTATGATAAAATCTGGAAGGAAGGTTCTTCTTCTCCTTGTTACAGGAAATCATTACCAGTAGGACCGCAATTAGGAATAATTTTGTACTTTTAGCTCCGGTCATTTTCAAAGAAATTACACGCGAAGATACCTTCGGGTTTTGTACTATATTTGAGAATCTAAAATTAATCAATTCTTTCTAAAGCTTTAGGGCTATATGCTTAAAGACTTATACAAGCAAATAGTAGAAAAACTCACTAAGAGATATCGCATCGAATTTATACATGATGAGACGCTTTATCAATCCAGAGTTTTAGTACTAAAACCTATTAAAGCCATAGTCATAATAGGACTTGCTATTATCCTGATCATTGGAGGAACTGCATCACTTATTGTGTTCACTCCCGGGATACGTAAGCATATACCTGGCTATCATAATCCCGAATATGATCAAACTTTGGATGCGCTCATAGCCCAAATTGAAGAACTAGAAAGAACTAGAACGGCCCAAGAGTCTGTGTTACAGAGTCTTCAGCAATTTGCAGGCCTTAATCCTGATGAAGTGGCCTTAGCAGAAGGATCTGAAGGAGGAAAAGCGAAAAAAATCCCTCTTCAGCAGGAAAATACACAATCTGCTAACGCAGGAAATCAGGCATCTGTTGCACAAACGCAGGCATCACCACCTGTTACCCGCACATATCAGGCTAGTCCTGGTCAGATTCCGACCGTTAATGCAGTGAACGAGCCAGGGTTAGTGCATTTATTTTCACCTTTAAAGGGAGAAATCAGGAAAAAATTTGATGAGGAAGAACCTCATTATGGAATAGATATTGTTGCAAATGAGAATGAGCTGATCCGTGCAGCAACTGACGGCTTTGTCATTCTTAAAGAATATTCTGAAGAGAATGGACACGTTATTGGGATTGCCAGTTTGCAGTATGATATTGTGACCTTCTACAAACACAATAGTAATACACTAAAAGAGGTAGGCCAATACGTTAAAGCTGGTGAAGCAGTGGCTGTAATTGGAAATTCCGGAGAAAACTCTTCAGGACCCCATTTACATTTTGAAGTCTGGTTTCAAGGAAAACCTCAGGATCCACAAATTTATCGTTCATTCGAGTAATTTTTTTACTGTCGTCTACTTTGTTAATTTGATTGCACATGTTTGGAAGCAAAAACGAAAATAACTCAACAAGCTCTACCCCTAAAATGACTGAAAGAGGCAGAAATGTAATTTCATCCGGAACTGTTATCGTAGGTAACATTAACGCCGAAGGCGATCTAAGAGTAGAAGGAAAAGTTATCGGTACGCTGGTATGCGGTTCCAAACTCGTAGTAAGCGAAACAGGCCTTATTGAAGGTAATGTTGACGCTCGTAATGCTACTGTAGAAGGAGAAATCAAAGGGAACGTAGTTTCTCGTGAGCTTCTTCAGATAGACAAAACCGGAAAAATCTTTGGTGATATCTTCACTCAGAAGCTCGTCGTACAGATGGGTGCTATCTTCACGGGTAGCAGTAGCATGAGCGAAGCGGCTAAAGATGTACTTACCAAGTCTCCTCAGAGAGCTAAAGAGCTTCTGGCTAAAGCCTCCAAAGATAGCATCAGTTCAAACGGTGATAAAAAGCCAGAACTGAAAAAGGCTACTGGCCAAACCAGATAATCCGGACACCCTGTACTTAAGGTATGCTCTGCCTTATGTCAGACAAAAAACCTGTACATAATTACATAAAATACGCAGGCTTGGGTTTTGAAATCCTTGCCTGCATCCTCATATTCTGTGGGATAGGATATGGTCTGGATTCCTGGCAGGAAACAGAAAAGCCATGGTTCTTACTTACCTTTGCCCTCATGGGCTGTGCAGCTGCTATGTACCTCATGATAAAAAGCCTGAAATAAATAGGTTTTTCATCTTTCTTTCCAGGAATCCAGACCATATCCTATCCCACAGAATATGAGGATGCAGGCAAGGATTTCAAAACCCAAGCCTGCGTAT
>JBCBKZ010000918.1:0-2144 GCA_038520955.1 Bacteroidota bacterium
CTTACTTTTTGGATGTCATTCCAGACCCTAAAAGGTAAGTAGCTGCAAAATATGTAAAAAAGCTTATTCTTTCTTAAGAACTTCTCCTGTTAGACGAAGCACTTTGGTGATTCCACCCTCAAAGTTCCCTGTAACCGTGATGGTTTTATTCTGTACACCTGTTTTACCAGCTGAGTTGAATACTACATCAATGTATCCTGATTCACCAGCAGCAATAGGATCTGTGCTGTAGCTAGGCGTGGTACAACCACATGAAGGCTTTACATTGGTGATAACCAAGTCACTTGCACCAGTGTTAGTGAACTTGAATTTGTGAGGTACTTTATCCCCTGACTCAACCTGACCGAAGTTGTATTCTTCAGAAACAAAGTCAACATTCGTTCTGGCCATAGCCTCAGCTTTCACCTGATACTCAGGTCTGTTATACTTAGGCGTGTTATCAGCTGATGTCTGTACAGCGGGCGTCCCAGCAACCTTAGCATCTAGTACAGGATCACCAGAGGTAGCCGAAGCTTCAGTAGCTGCCTGCTCGCATGCTACGAATGCAACTAAAGCAAAGACTCCAAGGGAAAATGAAATAAACTTTTTCATGATACTATTGTCTTCAACAATTTAATATTTTCGATTAGAGGATTTATTCTACAAATTAACAATAAAATTCTGACTATGTTTCTTATACGAGTGCATCTATAACATACGAACTAAACTCCTGAGTGTTTGATTTCCCTCCCAAATCTGCTGTTCTTTTTTCCTGATCTGCTAAAACTGCAAATAAGGCCTTCTCTATTTTGTCAGCAGTATCCATCTGCCTGAGGTATCTCAGCATCATGATAGCTGACTGTAAAAAGGCTGAAGGATTCGCTTTGTTTTGGCCTGCAATGTCTGGTGCACTTCCATGTACCGCCTCAAAAATGGCGATGTCTTTGCCCAAATTAGCTCCGGGTACAAGGCCCAGTCCTCCTACCAATCCGGCAGCCAGGTCCGATAATATGTCTCCAAACAGATTGGTGGTAACCAGCACATCATACCTCTGTGGGTACATCACCAGTTGCATACTCATATTATCAATGATCCTTTCTTCAGCTTTAATATCAGGAAAGTCCTCTGCTACTTCCATCCCCACTTTCAGGAACAGTCCACTGGACTGTTTCATAATGTTCGCTTTATGAATAATGGTTACCTTCTCTCTATTGTTGGCCCTGGCATATTCAAAGGCAGCTCTGATGATACGTTCTGATCCATCCCTGGTAATCCGGGCTATGGCATCTGCTATCTGGTTTTTCTCATCATAAATCTCAAAGCCGGAATACATCCCTTCCGTATTCTCCCGAAAAAGAACCAGGTCTATATCAGAAAATTTACTTGGAAGCCCCGCTATGGAGCGACAAGGCCTGACATTCTGGTACAGGTCAAACATCTGGCGGAGGGTGACATTGATACTTCTGAACCCCTCCCCTACCGGAGTGGTAAGTGGTCCTTTTAAGGCTACTTTATTCTTTTTAACTGATTCTACCAGTATGGGCGGGATCAAGTCTCCACTTTCTCTTAAAGCTGTAAGGCCCGCTTGTTGTTCTTCAAATTCCACATCCGCTCCTGCAGCATCAAATATATTTACTACTGCTTCGGTAATTTCAGGGCCTATTCCATCCCCGGGAATAAGTGTTACTACTGCCATGAGGAAAATTAATTATCTGATGTGGATTTTTGACCAGCCCCGGAATGATCTATTAAGCCCCTACCTCTTTTGATGATTCTCCCGCTTTTACGGAAATCATTATAAAGGCTGTCCAGGATACCATTGATAAACTTGCTGCTTTTAGGCGTGCTGTAAGTTTTGGCCAGTTCAAGGTATTCATTGATGGTAACCTTGATCGGAATTTCTTCAAAGTTGAGCATCTCGCAGATAGCCATATGCATAAGAATTCTATCTATTCTGGCTATTCTCTCTAGCTCCCAGTTCTCAGCTTTACTTTTAATCAACTCATCATACTGTTCTGATTTGCATGGAGTCATAGTAAAGGGAGTTGAGGAGTTTTGCATCCCCGGAGAGTTTTTTCTTCTGTTCAAGGCTGACTACCTCATCTTCCATCTCCTTGAGAATAATCTCATATACTTCCTCAGGTTTTTGTCCTGAGGTGATACAT
>JBCBKZ010000919.1:0-2143 GCA_038520955.1 Bacteroidota bacterium
CCAGACTGGAACTCTCTGAAACCCAACTAAAGGAGCTTGAAATACCTGCTGGCTATGATAGATTGTATTATGTGGATTTAAGTACAAATCCCAAGCTGGAAACTTTTCAGTTTGGAGGGGCTTGTAAAAATCTACAGCTCATATTCTTAAGAGGAACGGCTATTAAGAAATTTACCCTTCCTCCCGGCTTTGAGGAACTGGTTCATTTATACCTAAATGATAACCAACTGGAGGAGTTAACCCTTCAAAGCAAGCTTCCAGTTCTTTCTACCTTGCAGCTAAAGAACAATAAGCTCAAAGCCGTTCCTAAAAATACGTTAGAGCTGGCACCGGACCTGGATTCTATCTTTTTAGGGAACAATCCACTACCAGAGGAGCTAAGTACCCAACTGGAAAACATCCCTGATCAGAATCACATTGACCAATACAAAGAATACCTTGCCCAGCGAGAAATAGGAGTCTTACAACCCAATAACGAGTGTAAAGTTCTGCTGATTGGGAATGGGAAGGCTGGAAAATCTGCCATTGTAAATCGCATAGTAAATAATGATTTCGACCCTGAGTGGGATTCTACCCATGGGATTTCGCTGATAAGGGAACC
Organism: Bacteroidota bacterium; assembly: GCA_038520955.1. Taxonomy (GTDB): domain Bacteria; phylum Bacteroidota; class Bacteroidia; order J057; family J057; genus JBCBKZ01. The sequence continues at coordinate 602 of JBCBKZ010000919.1, forward strand.
ATATAAAGACTATATCCTAAACTTCTGGGATTTTGGAGGGCAGGATTTATACCATGCTACTCACAGGCTATTTATGCAGCAGAATGCTGTATATGTGTTGGCATGGAGTAAAGAAACAGAAGAGCCTCATACAGAGCATAACATCAAACTGGAAGATGGATCTACGGTGACTCGTCATTATAAAAACCATTCCATCAGGTATTGGCTGGAATATGCCAAACACTTGGGAAAGGGAAGTCCCATGAATGTAGTACAGACGAAGGTGGAAAAAGAAGGGGAAGAGGATAAACGTGGGCTTATAGAACTATACGTTGATGACTTCCAACCCGAAATGAGTTTCCACGCGGTAGAATCTAAAGAGGATTCCCCCTTTTATAATGGATACGGAAATGGAGAGGATGGAAAACTCATGCATTCCCTCTTAAAGGGAGTAGCTTACTTAAAAGATGATGAAACCATAGCAGAACCTCTTTTTAACATTCGTGAATTTTTAAGGTCGGAACAGGAGAAGGGACGAGAAACCATGCCCTATGAGGAGTATGTAGGAAAGGCCAAAGAACTACAGGTTCATCGTCCCAAGGAGATGCTGGAAAACTGGCTCTTCAAGACGGGGGTGGTTTACTATCGCCCGGGCAGATTTAACAACACCATCATCCTCGACCAGGGTTGGGCTATAAAGGCGATTTATACTCTTTTTGATAGAAATAAAGGAACCCCTTTTGAGATTGAAGCCAATAAAGGAGTATTTGATGGGGCCTTATTACAAAGGGTTTGGCAGAAAGACTATCCTGATCAGGATACTCATGAGCTTTTTGTCAACTTCATGAAATCCTGTGATCTCTGCTTTGAAATAGATACGGGAGAAAGAACCCCTGCTTTTAAGGATCGGAAGTTTATGGCTCCTCAGTTGCTAACTAAAATAAGACCTGAGACAGTAGATGATTTCTGGGAAGGGAGAGAAGCTATCCATTATCGCTATTCTGATGAGTTTATCCATGAGGGAGTGATCCATAGCTTCATTGTGAAAACGGCCTACCTGGCCACCTTACGGGATGTTTGGCGAATAGGGATACAGATGAAAGAAGGCGATCAGTATGCCTGGGTAGAAGCAGGAGTAAATGAATTGAATATCCGACTGTCAAAGAATTCAGATTCCCTTCTCATCAAGATTAGAAATCTCATTCTAGAACTTCAAGATGGTAAAGGGATTGAAGAGATAAGTGAAGATGGGGTAAGCTTTCGTGAGTGGGGAAGCTCCTATTCAGAAGTTGGAGACACAGCTCTATTAAGAGGAATGATCCGTCAATCTGCTCATAAATATGTAGAAGATCAGGATATCCCTATTCCTCATGAAGGAGAATTTCAAAAGGATCAAAAAATGCCTACCACTGAAGAGGAAAGGAATCATCTATTAGAAATAAGTGAAAGACTGGTACAAGTAGAACAAGAAGTTACACAACTCAGGATTAGCAGAAACAAATAAAATGGTCTTACGGGGAGCTTCCTGACTACTCCTGAGTTGTGTAACTTCTTGTTCTACTT
>JBCBKZ010000091.1:0-12013 GCA_038520955.1 Bacteroidota bacterium
GATTCTGGATAATTCGATATTTCAACACTTACCAAGACTTAAACACACTATACTGCATTCATGCACATTTCTACCTTTGAGGCCCTCTTTTTTCTTTAACCCGTGTAATTGAAGCTTCCGGACTTCTTACACAAAACCTACCTGTTGAGACTTGTCTGAATGATTTCCTATACCGCATAGGGTATTGGGGACCAGGATCGTTTTGATACAGTTTTACAGACGTTCATTTTTTCGATTTTTCATTTTGGAATTAGACACACATAAAGGCTAGTTATTTTCATGAAGGACTTTTTTGCCAAGTACAGCTTTTTGCTGCTCTTCCTGGGTTTGTTTACCCTTAGTTTTCCTCTCTTCGGACAGAAGTACACCATTAGCGGATATCTTTTGGATGAAACCAATGGAGAGAAAATCCTCAACGCCACCGTTTTTGATAGTAGGACACAAAAGGGCGCACTCACAAATACCTACGGTTTCTACAGTCTGACCTTGCCCAAGGATACGGTCCGACTGGTATTTACACAGGCAGGCTATGCCACCAAGGTTTATACCTTTGAACTGGACCGGGATACTACCATCAACATCAACCTGGGCCAGTTGGCCATAGAGGAGGTAGAGATCATAGCGGAGGATGTCAAACGGGTAGTGGACCAGACGCAAATGAGCGTCATAGAAATTCCCGTAGACCAGATCAAACGCTTACCTGCCCTCATGGGAGAAGTAGACGTAATAAAGGCCCTACAACTCATGCCTGGCGTTCAGTCAGGAAATGAAGGTTCGTCAGGCCTGTACGTAAGGGGAGGAAGCCCTGACCAGAATCTCATCTTGCTGGATGGTGTTCCCCTATACTATGTGAGTCACCTGGGAGGCTTCTTCTCTGTATTTAATGCAGATGCCCTCAGTAGCGTCCAACTGTACAAAGGAGGTTTTCCTGCTAGATTCGGGGAACGACTTTCTTCTGTGCTAGACATACGCATGAAGGAAGGAAATATGAAGAAGTTTGAAGGAGAAGGAAGCGTGAGTTTGATCTCTGCCAAAGCCTCTTTTCAGGGCCCCATCCAGAAGGACAAAACTGCCTTCATCATTTCTGCCAGAAGGACCTATATAGACCTTCTCAGTAGACCCTTATCTAAGGCAGCCTCCAATGGAGAAGCTTCCGTAGGCTATTTCTTCTATGACCTCAACGGAAAGATTAACCACATCATTTCTGATAAGGATAGACTATACCTGAGTTTCTACTTAGGAGATGACAAATTCAGCGGAACCAATAAGTACAGCGATACAGAAGGGGATGAAACCTATGAGGAGAAATTCAAGATTGGCTTGAACTGGGGAAACAGGCTGGCGGCCTTCAGGTGGAATCACCTATGGTCTGATAGGCTATTCTCCAACCTGACGGCTACTTACACCCGCTACCAGCTAAAAACTTTTGCAGATGGAACGGTAAATATTACGGAGAATGGCACTACCCAGAACGAGACTTTCGGGCTGGATTACCGCTCCCAGATAAGGGACCTGGGCCTAAAGCTGGATTTTGACTTCTACCCTTCTCCTTCTCACGAAATCAAGTTTGGGCTGTTCTCCACCAATCACAGATTTGAGCCCAGTACCTTTGGGTCTAAGGTAAAGACGGCAGATACCCAAATAGACACCAGTATAGTGTCTGCCATAGACTATACCTGGGAGTCAGGCATCTATTTCGAAGACAACTTCAAAATAGGGAGAAATTTCAGCATGAACCTGGGTGCCAGAGCTACTCATTATAATGTGGATGACGTGAATAATGTCTATCTGCAAGCCCGAGCAGCAGCAAGACTCAAACTGACAGATGATATTTCTCTCAAGGGCTCCTATTCTCAAATGACACAGTTTGTACACCTGCTGGCAAATTCTGGTGTAGGGCTTCCTATAGACCTATGGGTACCTGCCACAGGTAGGGTTCCGGCTCAGGATTCCTGGCAGGCTGCAGGGGGAATTTCCGTTTCTCTCTGGAAGGATCAGTTTGAGTTAAGTCTGGAAGGCTATTACAAAGAGATGAATGGCCTCATCACCTTTAAGGAAGGCCAAAATCTCCTCATCAGTGGAGAATCTACTGATACTTGGGAGAACCAGGTAGAAATAGGCGGAAAAGGTGAGGCTTACGGCATGGAATTTCTCCTTCAGAAAAAGAGGGGTAAAACCACAGGCTGGCTAGGCTATACCCTCTCCTGGAATTGGCGAAAGTTTGATAATGTGAACAACGGCCTCAGATATCCCTTCAAGTATGACAGAAGGCATGACATCAGCTTGGTAGTCACCCACAAAGTAAATGACCGCATCTCCCTGGCGGGTTCATGGGTTTTCGGTACAGGAAATGCCATCACTATCCCTACTGGGGGTTTTGCCAATATCAATAGTGGTCTTACAGCGATGAGAGAGGGCTACGGCACTTTATACTTTACTGATAGAAGTTATGCAGACCAGCTCTTAACTGGCTTAGGCTATTATGAAGGGGGGACAGAACTATTTGAGGATGGGAGAAATGGATTCCGCATGCAGTCATATCATCGCCTGGACCTCTCCATAGAATTCACCAAAGAAAAGAAATGGGGACAGAGAACCTGGTCATTCGGGGTGTATAATGCTTACAGCAGGCTAAACCCCTTTGCCTATTATTTCTCAAATCAGGTAACCTACAATGAGGCTACCCAGCAGTTTGAGACGACCAGAAAACTCAAGAAAATTACCCTATTCCCTATTATTCCCTCTGTAGCCTACAAATTCAAATTCTAGTATGAAAACCTATATAAATATCTATCTCGCTCTCATGCTGGCTGTTTTGTCCTTATCCTGCGAGCGAAACCTGGAAATCCCTTTACCAGAACATCAATCCCGTTTGGTGCTCAATTCAATATTGCTTGAAGGAAAAACGCCTATCCTAAATATCACCCGATCATTTGGGACATTAGAAACTGTCTCTGATTCTGCCTTGATTGTTCCTGATGCTACTGTAGAGTTATGGTCCGGTGGCATAAAGCTTACTGAGTTAAGTTTTTCGGATACCACAATCATAGATACAGTCTTTTTCGAGGGATCAAGTTCTAGAGATTTCAGTGAGGAAAAGATACGCGTTAGAGCCTACTTTCCTCCATCCTCCTTTTCCAATTTGACGCCTAACCAGGAATATGAGTTTCGGGCTAGTCATCCAACTTATGGGAATGCTACTGCCAAGGCTACTCTTATGCCCAAGCCTGAAATATTGGATATAAGCATCGTCAAAGATTCTGTAGTCAGGCGAGATCTTGATGATGGGTACCTTAATAAGTGGACGGCCTTTAAAATAAGAGTCCAGGATCCGGCCCCCTTTCTAAACGCGTATGATCTTCAAGCTTTAATTAGGTACACATATAAAGATAGTCCACAAGATACTGGTTATGCCACCACCATTGCATATACTGACTTTACTCAAAGCATAGACGGAATATTTTATGGTGAGCAGGAAATGATCAAAGATGATGACTTCAATGGGAATGTCCACACCCTCATTTTCTATGTAACCTTGCCCTTCTGCTGTGGCTACCCTGAGTTTGGAGATACAGATGACTCCAACATCGAATTTATCCATGCAGATCTCACACTGTTTATGGCAGAATCCAGATTCGCTAATTATTGGAAGAAACAGGTTCTCCAATCAGAAAACAGATCAGACGGCATAGAGGGAATCCTGATTCAGGTAGAATCTGTACAGGTACAAGGAAATGTAGAAGGTGGGTATGGATTGGTATCTTCCTACAACTATGGAAAAACTACAGTAGAATTTCCCTGATGTAAGCGTATATATCCAAGTGGGTAATCCCCTGTTTAATAGGTCCTGAAGGTATTCAGGACCTTTTGCTTTTCATTCCGGCTGATGGGAAGCTTATGCACATTCTCCACTATGAGCTGATTACCTTCTATGGCCGTAACATGTGATTTGGCTACCAGGAAGGACTTATGGATTTGTAGAAAATCTTCTTCCGGCAGAAGCTCTTTGAGTTTCTTCAGGGGTTGATGAACGACTAATACCTTTTCTCCCACAAAGACCTTTACATAATTTTGCATGGCTTCTAGAAAAAGAATATCTGCAAAACGTACTTTCTCTAGTCGCTTATCCACCTTGAGAAAACAGTATTCAGCTTTTTCTGAGTTAGTGGTTTGGAAATAGTCTTGTGCCTTTTGAGCCGCCTTATAAAATCTATCAAAGGAAATAGGCTTCATAAGATAGTCCATCGCATCCAGTTCATATCCTTCAAGCGCATAGTCTGCATAAGCAGTTGTGAATATGATTTTGGGTGCTTCCTTCATGCTTTTCACCCATTCCACCCCTGTCAGGTAAGGCATCTGTATATCCAGAAATACCAAATCCAGCAGGTGATCCTGTAAGTAGTCAGAAAGTTCCAGAGCTGTTCTACAAGTAGTTTCCAGAGAAAGGAAAGAAACCTGCTCCACATACTTCTGTAGTCCCTTTACGGCAAAAGGCTCATCATCCACTATGGCGGTTCTTATCTTCATTGAAGAGGAAGCTTAAGGGTGGCAGAAAACTGATGGGGTTCTTCCTGAATGTCGAGTTGGTATTCATTTGGATGTAGTAAGTCCAACCTCCTTTTGAGATTCACTAAACCTATTCCAGCTTCTTTCACAGGTAGGTGAATATCTCTTCGGGAATTTTTTACCTGAAAATGAAGCTCTTCTCCTACTCTTTTTAACTGGATATGAATGAAGGCCTGATCTCCATCTACATATTTGAACGCATTCTCCACAAAGGGAATGAGGAGTAAGGGATAAATCTTCTCTTCTCCAAACTCATCATACGCTAACTTCAGGCAGGTTTCTTTTGAGATTCGTTGCTTTTGCAAGGTGATGTATTTCTCCAGGAAGGCTATTTCTCTGGAAACCTCACTCAGATGCTGCTGATCTTCATATAGTTGATATCTGAGTAGATCAGACAGCTTCTCCAGGGTCAGCTTTGCATCCTCGGTAGATTCATCCATTTGGAAATAGACTGTATTCAAGGCATTAAAGAGAAAATGGGGATGAAACTGTTCCTTGAGAAAGTGTAGCTCCGTATTCAGCTTATCATTCTCCAGTTTTTCTACCAGAAGCTGATTTTGCACAAAGGCTTCCAGGTAAGTCCTTCCCCTATCCAGCATTGCTATGAGCAGGTTATAAAGCCCCGGCACAATGTTAATGATGGCAAAGTCATGGAGAGAAAGGCCATCATGAGAAATAGAAGCCATGAAGGTAATCGTAGAATTTACCGCCAGAATATTCACCAGGGTAAGTATGCCTAATTCTTTCAATATATAGAGTGCAGAGACCTTACTGGGGAGAGGGGTAAAATACCGCTTCACCACCTGCCTGTACACGTATAGGTAGAGGTAGCCCGCACTAAAAGCGCAAAACATTTCAAAGAAATTTAGCTCCCATGACCGGTTCCAAAAAGGATTATTGGTAGCTGTATCTGTGATGACCCTGATAGAGAAATAGATCAGCAATCCATACAGTCCAGGGGCCAGATATCTCAGGTATTTCCTCATGCCATCTCCAATTGTGCTTTCTCCGCCGGAGAAACCTCCTTATGAGCAGTTGTTTCTTCTTTAGGTAATTTAACAGATTTTACGCCGAATAAGAACCGCATAAGGGCAAAGGGTCTGATCAGGTATTCATAGATGACTACACAGAGGAAGAGTGTGATGGTACTGACGAACAAATACTTAGCAAGGATTGATTCTTCTACCTGGATCACATAGTAACCCAGGATGATGAGAATGGTCTGATGAAGAATATAGAAAGGATAGATCCCTCTGTTGGCGTAGCTAAGAATAGGATGCGGTCTGTTGAGGTACTTTCTTCCATATCCCAAGGCGGCAAATAACCATGCCCATCCTAATACAGGGTACAAAGCTCTGTACATGAGCGCCCATGCATGTGAGGACCATTCTTCTCCATATAGCACCCAAGGTTCCCATCTGTTCCATCTAAAGGTGTTAATGACTACGATAAATAGTACGGCCCAACCTAGTGAGGTCCTAGCATTTCTAGCCAGGCTTTCCCAAAAGCCCTCTTTTAGGGCCACGAAGTACCCCATCACAAAGAAGCTCATCCAATAAGGAAACCAGCCATAGTCATGGATAAGATCATTAGTACGGTCAAATCTGATGGTCCAGAACATATATACCAACACAGTAGGGAGAGCTATGAGATAAATCCATGTTCCTTTCTCCATGAAAGCCAGCTTATCCATGAGTTTCTGGCCTTTATCTGACTTGAGAAATAGGAATAGAGGAGCCGCTAAGACAGAATACCAAAAGAGGTAGAGTACAAACCACATGTGGTGCCAGCTAAAATTCCCCTCAGGATAAGGGATGAACTGCAGGACCTTAGTCAAATAGAATGCTCCAAAGCTGCCAGTAAAATCTCCATCCAGCAGTCGTTCGAAATATAGCTGGGGAGGGACAATGAAGAAGATGGAAAAAATGAGGGGAATCAATAGTCTGCTGGCCCGTTCAGATACAAACTGTTTCCCAGATCGCTTCCTGAGGGCAAAGAAGCTCCCTGCTCCTGAGATGAAAAATAGTAGTGGCATTCTAAACGTGGACAACCAGAAATTGAACTCTAACCACAGGTTACTTGTCTCCGGATTCTTGATATGGAAGTCCCATTCGGCTGTAAAAATCATGGCCACATGAAAATACAGAACCAGGATGATGGCAATCACCCGTAACCAGTCAATGTCGTATCTTCTTTGCATTTTTTCTTTTTCCTCAAGAATGGGAGAATGCCATTTTCATTCAAGAAAGATTGATGAAAGGTAGAATAGTGGTGATGAAGGGTAACCTTTTCTCAAGCATCACCGTTTAGTAAGTGATCACTCACTTTTTATTAACTTAAGAGATCTATCAAACATTCAGTCATGGCAGAAACAGTATTAATCACAGGCGCCAGTAGTGGAATCGGAAAAGCAACAGCAAGATATTTTGCAGAGAAGGGTTGGAATGTGGCAGCTACCATGCGTAAACCTCAAAAAGTAACAGACTTACAGGAAACACAGGAACTCAAGAAAATAGCCCTGGATGTTCAGGATAAGAGCAGCATACAATCAGCTGTTCAGGAAACCCTGACCACCTTCGGCAACATAGATGTAGTAGTTAACAATGCAGGATATGGGCTTTGGGGACCTATGGAAGAAATAAAAGATGACAAAATCAGAAGGCAGTTTGATGTAAACGTATTTGGGCTAATTGACGTCATAAAGGAGGCCCTTCCTACTATGCGTGCCCAAAAGTCAGGAATCATCATCAATGTCAGTTCTGTGGGAGGGAAATTGGGAACCCCACTCGGCTCTATGTACCATGGGACCAAATTTGCTGTGGAAGGGATCACAGAAACCCTGAATTATGAGCTTAATCCTGTAGGAATTAAAGCCAGACTGGTAGAACCGGGAGGAGTAAGAACAGACTTCGCTGGAAGATCATTAGATGTAGTGGAACACCAGAATCCTGATTACGAACGAATTACCACCAACCTTATGAAAGCCTTTGACAACCCTGACCTAGTCATGGGAACTGCTGAAGGATGCGCCAAAGTTATTTATAAGGCGGCTACTAATCCCGGCAAAAAGATGCGCTACGTCTATGGAAATGATGCCAAGTTCATGATCATGGTCAAAGACTGGTTCGGAACCAATGCAGTCCAGGGATTGATGAAGAGAATGTTGAAGCTGTAAGAAAGTTCCAGCTGCAAGGCCCCGTCATACCGTTGGGTCTTGAGGATAGAATGTAGGGTCAAACGGTATCTCGCGTAATACAGGAATCCTGAAACAGTAGTCAATCGCTCTCGAGACACCGGCTGACGCCTCTATCCAAACCCATAGGTTTACAATGTGTTAAAAGTTTGAGCCCACCATTTAAATGGTGGGCTCATGATATTTCTGCTAGCTCTGGGTTTAAACCCGGAGCTAATGTGAGGTCATCAAACGATATCTACTACCTTTCCGGTAGCAGCAGCTTCTCTAATGGCATTTACAATACGAATATCCTTCAAGCCTTCTATGCCAGGTACCAAAACTTTTGTCTTATTCATGATGGCTAAGGCATCATTATCCATCTGACGTGCTTGCTGGTTAGGGATGTACTCTTCCAGCATCTTTCCATCACTGGTTTTTCCCTTTACCCCATGGTAAGACTGCATAGGGGCAATCTCATACCACCCATTCTCACAGGTAACTTTTAGCTGATTCATGGTCTCTCCTACGCTGGTTTTACCATAGCCTATAAGGCCGTTGGCAAATTCCAGCTGATACTCCGTAGTCTCATCTACTTCTGAGAAAAACTCAGGTCTGGTGGTACTACTTTTAGCGGAAAGAACTCTGACAGGTTCCATCCCACTTCCGTATCTAAGGGCATTGATGGTGTACACCCCCATATCATAAAGGGCTCCCCCCCCTAAATCTTTTTGGAAGCGCCAACCCGTTCCACCCCCACCTTTATATCCAGCTACGGCGCTTATCTCCTTGATAGAGCCATAGGGTAAGTCATTTGCATAGCCCATGATGGTGCGGGTATTTGGCTCATGTTGCACCCTATATCCTACAGATAGATACACATCATTCTTCTTACAGGCGTCTATGATACTTTGACATTCCTCTACATTCATGGCCATGGGTTTCTCACACCATACATGCTTACCTGCATCAGCAGCTATTTTGGCATACTTGGCGTGCAGGCCAGTGGGAACTACGATGTACACCACATCTATCTCATCATTGTCAGCTATGGTGTGCATGTTTTCATAGTTGTAGACATTCTGGTCCTTTATCCCAAACCTGGTTTGCCACTCTGGTACTTTAGAAGGAGTGCCTGTCACAATTCCTGCCAGATGGCAATGCTCAGTGTACTGTAAGGCAGGACCTAACAAATCTGTGCTGTAATAGCCTAGCCCTACCAGGGCTACTCCCAGATTCTTTTTGTCAGATAGTGCACGCTTGTTTTTATCTGAGGAGGGTGCGGTGGTACAGGCCATAGAGGGAAGTGCGCCCAGAGAAAGAGAAAGGCCCGAGAGAGAACCGACTTTAAGGAATTTCCTTCTGTTGATAGACATATCTATGAGAATTGAAGATGTAGGTTTCTGAACTATAAATTAATATTTCTTTTCTAAAGAACGAGCAATCTCCTTGACGAACAGCTATTTCTATTCAGTGAAGAAGTCAGACTTAACAATAAGCTAACATAAAGTAGAAATCCCTCTTGTGTATTGTTGGAATGCAGTGTACTTTTGCCTTCGGCAGGTGTACGACCAGATCGCCTTGAACCCCGCCAGGTCCGGAAGGAAGCAACGGTAGAGAGCTTGATCGGTGCGATATGCTTGCCCTTTTTTTGTGACCATGCCTGAGCAATACCTCCAAAGATGCTTACAGCTGGCTTCCCTTGGCCAAACCTCCGTAGAACCTAATCCCAATGTAGGATCTGTCATCGTCCATGAAGGCAGAATCATAGGAGAAGGGTATCATACCCAAATAGGTGCCCCACATGCAGAAGTAGAAGCTGTCAGGTCAGTAGAAGATAAATCCCTCCTAAGGAATAGCACCATTTACGTAAGTCTGGAACCCTGTAGCCACTTTGGGAAAACGCCCCCATGCGCAGATCTCATCATCAGGCACCAAATCCCTCGCGTGGTAATTGGCTGTCTGGACCCCAATCCCAAGGTTGCCGGTAATGGGGTAAACAGGCTGAGAGAGGCAGGGGTACAGGTAGACATAGTAGAAGATCCGTTTCCGTTCAAATGGTTTCTCCGAAAATTCTTTGTGAATCAGATTCTCAAGCGCCCATATATCAGCCTAAAATGGGCAGAAACACCGGAAGGGTATATAGCCGCCAAATCTCCCGAAGGCCAACTCCAAGCAGTAGCTATTACCGGAAAGGAGAGTAAAGCGTTTACTCATAGTCTAAGGGCTTTTCATCAGGCCATTCTCATAGGAAGAACTACTGCAGAAGTAGATAATCCTAAATTAACCACACGTAATTTCCCAGGGAAGCATCCGCTCAGAATAGTATTTGATAAAAAGGCCCAACTAGATAAGGAGCTACACTTATTCAAAGATGGGCATGAAACTTTATTGATCTCCAATGAAACAGGAGAACATACTGAGACGCTCCGGTACATGAAACCTGCTAAATGGAAGCTCTCAGCTTTGTTAACTCAGCTTTACAAAGAGGAGAAGGTAGGCAGCATATTGGTAGAGGGAGGAGCCAGAGTCCTGAATGATTTCATAGATCAGGGACTTTATGATGAAATCTACCAGTTCATTGGGAACGCCTATATCCCCTCTGGCATATATGGCCCACTTTTACCAGATGACAGTCCTCTTGACTTCCAACAGGACCTAGGAAAAGATCAGCTATTTTATGGTCGATCCAAGAAATTGGAGGAACTGCTTAGGAAAAACTAATTCACCATACATGTTTCCCCTCTTGGGACCTTTTCCTTAATCGAGTTTTTAGGTTAAAAAAAGCGTGGAGCTACTTAATATCTTACTTTAACCTAGGCGAATCTATTAGACAGTTAATAAAGCCATTTCCTTCAACCCCCTTCCCTTAGAAGTAATTCTTTGGTAGAAGCATATTCCATTTCAGTCCTTCCATTTAGCACATATGAAGACCATCTGTACCAGAGAAGATATTCAGTTCGTCTTACACAACACTTTTGAGTCAAAGCTATATCTACCTATAGGCACCTATGTGAACTGGAAACTGGAGAATGAATGGGATGACTATAATGAGCTTTACCATGCCGTCAGGTACATAGAAAGCTTGAAAGAAATAGAAGGAGTATGGTATGAGATACATACACTGGAGAAAAATCAGGAAGTAAAAGGGGTACTTACCATAGTAGGAGGAGAGTTAGATAAGCTCGGAATGGAACAGGAGCTTCATTCATCCACTACCCTACTCCTGAAGTACTTCCATCTAATCGAAAAAGGGAAAGGGTATGGAAGCTACTGGCTGACCTCCGTCATTATTCCCCACTATGCAGCCAGAGGCTTCCAATCCATTCATGTCAATAGCAGCCACCCGAAGTCTTTTCCTTTCTATGAGAAGCTGGGTACAGAAGTTAGCTCTTCCACTAAGAAAAGCGATAACAAACTGTACGCAAGGAGCTGTAAGACCTTCCTGATAGGTATGGAATGACAAACACAAGAAGAATCTCTTAGCGAATTTGGGTGAATATATTCTCACGCAAAGACGCTAAGCCGCAAAGATTTTTATTGGAGTCCAGCCTACAGCTTGATCTTAGGAAGATTTATGCCAGACTTTTCACCACTAGCTTTCTCTTTTTCCTTGATCTTGGCTTTTTTATCCTTTTTTCGGGCACGCTGTTTTTGACGGGTATTCTTTTCCTTGTCCCGCCAGTTCTGCTTGTTCTTCTTGGTAGGCTTGAAGAGAATGTACCTGACAGATAAGGCTCCCTGCCCTTGGTATACGGGTGCTCCCTGAAGGTTAATCGCAGGTTTATAATCCAGAGAAACATTCACTCTGGAAATGCTCATTTCCATCCCGAACACACCATCTATTCCCCTATTGGGCGTTTCTCCGCCCCAGGTATTATGGGCTCCCCCACCAAAATAGACGTTGAAGCCTCTGGAGAATATCCCTATGTGCTTTTTCACCAGCCAAGTGGTACTAACGACGTCATTGGGATTAGATTGGAGGATCCCTTCTACGGACCAGGTTCTGAGAATGCGTTGGTTAACGGTGATTCCCATGCCATCTCCTACACGGGCTCCTGCTGCGGTAAAGTACGATTGAGCTGACAGGCTGCTCAGGCAGATGCATAAGCATCCACAGAGAATGAGTTTATTCATAGTACAGATAAATGAAACTTACACTAAGTAGCCGTGCAGCATATGATAGGAGGGTGTTTCCCTTGAAAAGGCGAAAATCATGCCAGAATATTTGGGGGTTCTGATCTATTTAATAGGAAGTGTTTTAGTCTTATGTTG
>JBCBKZ010000920.1:0-2124 GCA_038520955.1 Bacteroidota bacterium
GGGAGATAAAAGTCTGTTTAATAATAGGGAAACTACATATATGAATACTTCTACGCAATAGGAAAAGATGGCTATTGGTTATGGGAAAGGTTGATTTTAGTCATTAACATTTCCTGCTGGTTCCTTATACATCGAATTTGTAATTTCAAGATTGAAGCTTAGGAAATGGAAACGTCTCATTTTCTGGCTTGGGGGGTTAAATCCCAAGCAGTAAAGATTTAGAAACAGATAAAAAGACGCTTGTGTAACCTAACATAGCAATTTGCTAACGGGAGACAGACATATATGTACACGCAAACGCAGTGGAAACTCAAAGAAGCAGTTCATACAGAGAAGATACCAGATCTCATAGCTGCCCTTAGCACCTCTCATTCTTTCCCTGAATCCTTAGCCTCCATACTCACGCAGCGAGATATCCTGAATAAGGATTCTGCTAAGCTCTTTTTTGCGCCAGAAAGCTCAGACCTGCATGATCCCTATCTTATGAAGGGAATGGAAGAAGCAGTTGAGAGAATTCATCAGGCTTTCACTGAAGGAGAACACATTCTTCTATTTGGAGATTATGATGTAGATGGGACGTCCTCTGTAGCGCTGATGAGTTTGTTCTTCCAGGAATGGGGAATCTCACATGATTTCTATATTCCTGATAGATACGCTGAGGGCTATGGTGTTTCTATTCTCGGAATAGACTATGCGGAACAAAAAGATACTAGTCTGGTTATCAGCCTTGACTGTGGCATTAAGGCCATAGGGCAGGTGGACTACGCTAAAGAAAAAGGGATGTCCTTCATAGTGTGTGATCACCATAGGCCAGGCGCACAAACACCAGCAGCAGATGCGATTCTGGACCCCAAGCAAATAGACTGTGAATATCCTTATAAGGAGTTGTCTGGCTGTGGCGTAGCCTTAAAACTGGCTACGGCTTTACATGAGAAATGGACCTCCCTTGGGTTTGAGCCTAAGACAAAAGATTTCCATCCATTCAGGGGCTTGTGTGATTTGGCTACCTTGAGTATAGCCTGTGATATAGTTCCTCTGACAGGGGAGAATAGAATCATTGCGCACTTTGGAATTAAGAAACTACAGGAGAATCCGCTGCCCGGAATAAGGGCTATTATGAACCTAGATAGGAACGCTCGATCATGGGATATCTCTGACTTGGTCTTCTTTGTAGGCCCCAGGATAAATTCTGCAGGAAGACTAGGTAGTGGAAAAGATGCTGTGGAGGTATTATTAGGGAATGACCATTTTCTCCTGGAACAGGTAAAGGAATTAGATGATTCTAATTCACTGAGAAAACAGTTGGATGAGCAGACTACCAAAGAAGCCATAGAAGTAGTAGAAAAGGAGAAAGGCTTTATGGAAAAGCGTTCTACCGTGGCCTACCATCCAGGATGGCAAAAAGGGATCATTGGGATAGTGGCTTCCAGGTTGATAGAGCGCTACTATAAGCCTACGGTTTTATTCAGCAAAAGTGGAGATAAGCTGGTAGGATCAGCCAGGTCTGTGAAAGGCTTTAGCGTGTATGAAGCATTGGAAGCCTGTTCGGATCACATCCTCCAGTTTGGGGGACATAAGTATGCGGCGGGTTTGACCATAGAGGAAAAGAACCTGCAAGCATTTATAGATTGTTTTGAGAAAGTGGTGAGCGAGCGCATTCTCCCTGAGCAGACAGTTCCTGTTTTATATGTGGACCATTTGCTTAGGTTTTCAGAGATAAATTCCCGTTTTATACGACTGGTAAACAGGATGGGGCCTTTTGGTCCACAGAACAATAAGCCGGTCTTTGTGAGTGAGCAAGTGAAGGTGGTGGCCTATGATGTGCTAAAGGAAAAACACATCAAGTTTTTGCTGGAGCAGGATGATGTGAGGTGGAAAGGCATCGCCTTTAATTTTGCAGAGAAGTGGAATGACATACAGGCGAAGGATGTACACGTAGCCTTCCAGCCGGTTTTCAATACCTGGAGAGATAGAACACAAATAAACCTCAATATAAAGGATATTAAACCTGCCCATGATACCTGGTATGAACATCAGTAAAATGAGATCCTTCTCTTTTTTGCTGATAAGCTGGCTTCTGGTATTCCCCTCAGCCATGAAAGCGCAGCTGCTTTCCTGGGAATA
>JBCBKZ010000921.1:0-2122 GCA_038520955.1 Bacteroidota bacterium
TTTATGCAGGCTATCCCATAGCCGAAGTTACCTGCCCTACTAAGTACTTCCCGGAAGCTTCTTCTATCAACTTCCAGAGAAGTATGAAGTACGGATTTGGGGTAATAGGTACCTCACTGGTACATAGATTAAAGAAATGGGGACTGACCAGATCAAAAATATATGACGGTATAGAAAAGGTAGAATATAAACCTGAAAGTGGGATTCCACTTGTGGTAGACTCTGTTACGTCTTAATAAATTTTTGGGGTATTTTTCACATTAACTCTTTACTAGCTATGCAGCAGACTGTCGCTAACCATTCTAGTTTTGTAGATTTTGACTATTGGGAAGGTCAACTTGACAACTTACAAAAGGAGTATCAGGGCGAGAACCCTTTCCCGCATATCATGCTGGACAACTTCCTGAAAGAGGATAGAGCAAGTGAAATCCATGACTCATTCCCTAAAGTGAGTGATGATGGATGGATACACTACGTTCATTATAATGAGAAGAAGCACGGACTGAATAAACTGGAGCACTTTTCTCCTGTTATCTCTAATGCCATTCATGAGTTAAATTCTCCTAGGTTTGTAAAATGGCTGAGTGAACTGACAGGCATTGAAGGCCTAAAGTCTGATCAGATGCTGGAAGGGGGAGGACTCCACCAGACCATGAGAGGAGGATTTCTGAATGTACACGCAGACTTTACGGTACACCCACATAAAAGAAACTGGAGAAGAAGAGTAAACCTCATCATCTATTTTAACCCAGACTGGGAAGAAAGCTATGGTGGCGCGCTGGAGTTATGGGACAGGCAAATGAAAGCTTGTGAGATAGCCATCCCCCCATTTTATAACAGATGTGTCATCTTCAATACAGATGAGGATTCCTTCCATGGGTATCCGGAACCTATCACCTGTCCTGAAGATACTTCCAGAAAATCTATCGCCCTTTACTACTTCACGGAAGAGACAGTAGCCCCTAAAAAGAGAACTACTAACTACCAGGCGAGGCCTACAGACGGAAGCAAGAAATTCCTGATCTGGCTGGATAAAACGGTATTGGCAGTATATAGCCGGGTAAAAAGTACCCTGGGAATCAATGACGACTTTGTCAGCAAAGTCCTGTCGATTTTTAGTAAGAAAAAATGAGAAAAACTCGGTCAGACATTCTGATTATTGCGGGGATTGGCGCGCTGTTTTTTCTCCCTTTTTTGGGAAGAGTTCATCTGTTTGACTGGGACGAAATCAATTTCGCTGAGATTTCCCGGGAGATGATCATCCTGAAGGACTATCTCAGGCTATATGTAAATTTTGAGCCTTTCTGGCAAAAGCCTCCTTTCTTCTTTTGGCTACAGGTAGTGTCTATGAAATTGTTTGGGATCAATGAGTATGCCGCTCGTTTCCCGAATGCCATTTGTGGGCTAATTACTCTGCCAGTGCTTTACCACATGGGAAAAAGCCTCTACTCCAGAAGATTCGGCTGGTTATGGGCTGGTGCTTACTTTGGCTCTATTCTTCCCCATCTATACTTCAAATCAGGAATTCTGGATCCGTGGTTCAACTTTTTCATCTTCCTGGGTCTTTACTTCCTCATCGTATTTTATTGGAAGAAAGAAGGAAAGGCCCCTCCGCATTTTAACTTATCCCCTTACACCTATCTGCTAATAGCAGGCTTTACGTTGGGAATGGGCATTCTCACTAAGGGCCCTGTTGCATACTTAATTGTATGCCTGGTCTTAGGTGTTTACTGGATCAGAGAGCGGTTCCGATTTTTCATTAATGTACCGGACTTCCTGCTGTTTACTGTGGTTTGTACACTGGTGAGTCTGGCGTGGTTTGGGATAGAAACCTGGAAGAATGGACCTTCTTTCTCCATCGCCTTTATCAGGTATAATTGGGAACTGGCTTCTACACATAGTGCAGGTCATAAGGGATTCCCAGGATACCACTTTGTGGTCTTATTAGTGGGATGTTTCCCAGGATCTATTTATGCCCTAAGAAGCTTCTGGAAGGTAAAACAGGAACATGCTTATCAGGAGGATTTCAGAATCTGGATGCTCATGCTATTCTGGGTAGTCCTCATTCTGTTTAGTATAGTCCAGTCCAAGATTGTTCATTATTCTTCCATGTGCTACTTAG
>JBCBKZ010000922.1:0-2121 GCA_038520955.1 Bacteroidota bacterium
ATTGCTGACTTGGTGAGTAGAGTGCAGTCGCTCATGTCTATCAGAAAGCAAGCTTAAGCCTACCCTATTAATTAGATAATTCTACCTGACTACTATCAGCAAGTCTGAGCTGCTCCTTAACTTCCACCTTAATTTCTCTGATAGAATCTCCCATCCTGATAGCATTCAAGGAATCAGCTGTTCTGATAGAATCTTTTAGCCCTTCCTTACTGGCACTGGAATAAGAATCCGTTTGGCATCCCATACCTAGCACCAGGCATAAAATAATTCCTAAAAAAGATGCACGCCCTAATTTCATGTGAAGTGACTTATTTAGCCCAAAAATAGGGCTTACCTACTCTTTCTGGTATAAATACTGTCTCTTAATTACCTTAGCATATGCGAACTACCTCCGAAAACAGATTTTCCCAGCTTAAAACCAAGTTAAGGAGCATTTATCAGAACTTCGGCATCTTTCCGTTTGTAATATTGTTGGCAGTGGGAATGAGTGCTTGTGATCCTGAGGATGATCAGGTAGTTCTCCCTGAAAATCAAGCACCTGTAATTCAGAGAATCCTTCCTTCCATCAACAATCAACTCTTACCTCAGAACGAGTCCATTCTGCTAAGCTTTAGGATAGCAGACCAGGAAAAGTTGGCTCAGTTTAAGTTGTCGCTTCAGGTGCTGAGTCCTCAGAACACGATACTTTCTGATCAGGTAGTCATGGAAGAGCAAGTAAATGGAACCATCCAAACAGTCAACTTTAATACGGCCTTAAGTTCCTTCCCTCAGTTTTCTCATCTCACATATACTGCCACGGTTACAGATTCAGAGAACCTAACGGCTAGTACTACCTACGAACTAGACATACTTTCTGATAGCAGAGAAGAGCCTCTTTTCAAGATCTTCAGTATAGGGAGTAAGAATCTCTATCAGGAAAATCAGGACTCCTCCTTTATCATGAACTTGACCACACAGCGGAGATGGAATGGCTATGATGGAAATCTGTTAGATATGGATATAGCCGTAATAAACGAGGGGGGAGAAAGCTATACCCCCCAGCTCATATCACCTGCTGCGGATGAAAGTGGGGAAACGAGAGTGTTTATTAAGGCTACTTCTGATACCTTGAATTATGAAAATGTAACGCATGAAGTTCTATTTAGGGCTTTCAGCGCCTACTCAGGGCAGGAATTAACGAAAGTGCCAGTTGAAAAAGATGCCTTGATTCTGGTTCGGCTTACCAGAGCGCCTGCTCCCCAGTTCGCAATTCTGAAGATGGAAAACATCCTTGATGAGGCTGGCACTAGTAATGACAGGATAGTATTTAGCTATAAAGTGACCAGTCCTTGAGAAAGCTTCAAACACTTTATTTTCGGGTAGTTCAGTTTTTTATTCACCTTTTTTCAAGCAAAAGCAGGTACAGCATCCATTCCCCCTTTGTCTACGCCTTTGTAACTCAGGTTCTGCCCCATAAAGAGGAGGCTATTTTTTCTTCCATTAAAGCCTTACGGACCAGACTTAGGGCCTCCAGTGAAAGAATTAGCTGGGAGGAATTAGGTGCTGGGTCTCATCATTTTCCAGATGCAGAGGCCAGCATAGGAGAATTAGTGCGACATGTTTCCCGCAGACATAAAGAGGGTGCGCTCCTATACAGGATTTGTCGATACTACCAGCCTAAGAACTGCCTGGAACTGGGAACACACTTTGGGATTTCTTCCATCTATCAGGGAGTAGGACTGAAGGACAGTAAGTTCCTGACCATAGAAGGGATTCCAGAATTTGCAGAAGTAGCCAGACAAAATTTTCGTGAGATGGACATAGCTACTGAAGTGAAGATAGGTCGATTTAAGAAGGTGCTTGAAAGTATAGATCTGGCAGCTTTTCATCCTGACTATGTGTTTATAGATGGGAATCACACTGAAGAGGCCACGCTGAACTACTTCCATATGCTCCTACCGAATATGGCTGATGGAGGGATCATGATTTTTGATGATATCTACTGGTCAAAGGGAATGAGCAATGCATGGAAAAAAATAGTGGTCCATCCTGAAGTAAGTGTGAGTCTGGACCTGTTTTTCTTCGGAATCTGAAATGCTCTTTAGCTTGAGGCCTCCGAATAAAGCAGATTCCGAAGAAAAA
>JBCBKZ010000923.1:0-2100 GCA_038520955.1 Bacteroidota bacterium
ATCACCTCCGGGGGCATGTTCTCCTTTGATCCGGCTACCAATGAAACCCGCCTTTTTTCTACGGTAGACCAGATGAGTGGTATAGATCCCACCACAGTTCATGTTGACCCTACTCAGAACCTCCTCTTCATAGGGTATAATGACGGGATGATAGACTTTTTTGCCAGTCCTGATGACTTTCAGTTTTTCACAGACATACAGAGAAATACCTTCTATACACGGAAAAGAATTAACGACTTCGCCAGTACAGGAAGCAGATTATATGTAGCCACAGACTTTGGGATGGTGGTGTATGACCTTAACCAGCGTTTACCTGAAGCTACTATTACCCAGATTGCTGAAAATCCATCCAGGCTCATCATCCGTTCCGTTACTGTTTTTCAAGACAGAATATGGATCGTACTGGAGAATGACAGATTGTACAGTGCACCTGAAAACTTTCCTAATCTGGCGGATCCAGTTATCTGGCGGGAAGAAAATGGCTTAAATGGGCTATCCTTTACCGCTGCCATCCAGGAAATAGGCAGTAATGCTAATACCCTCTATGCCAGAACAGATTCTACCCTCCTGACTTTTTCAGGTAGCCAATGGGACCAGCTTCCTGACCCAAGGTTTCAGATACGCTTTGATCATCTCACCGTTCAGGAAGAAGTAATCACGGCCTCCATTATTACTACTACCCGTACACTGTATCAGGACGGTCAATATAGAGAGTTGTTTGTGGAAGGGGGAGTGAACCACGCACTCGTAGTGGGACAGGACATTTATATAGGTAAGGAAGACCTGGGATTGGATAGGTTCTCAAGCGGTGAAATCAACAACATCACACCTGAAGGTCCCAGAAATAATTCCGCGACCGGCGTAGCTGCAGGAAACGGAGAGCTGTACATAGCCCCAAGAGGTTTCCAGGGAGCTTTCTCACCCGCTGTTACCTTTGATGGGGTGTACCATTTCACGGCAGAAACAGGATGGACCCTATCCAATGACAGAAATGGTGGCCTACCTCCAGACAGAGCCAATACGGACTTTGCCAGAGCATACTATGATCCTTTCACGGAAACGGCCTGGTTAGGCTCATTTGGGAGAGGGCTCGCCAGTTTCCAGGGAGGTGTACTGCAGAACTTCTATGACTGTGAGAATTCTCCAATCAGCACCATAGATGGAGTTTGTAATCTCGATGCTTTCGGGAATACGCGCGTGAGCGGAATAGATGTAGATGATTTTGGGAATGTATGGATCAGCCTTTCGCTGGCATTACAGCCCCTCATGGTACTCACCCCTACGGGAGAGTGGGTAGGCTATGATAAGAACAGGTTCCCCTCTTCCCTAAACGCCATTGACATGATAGCGGATCAAGTAGGGAATAAGTGGATGATCAGCAGACGAAATGGACTAGTCGTCTACAATGATAATGGAACGCTAGATGCCATCAATGATGATATTCTCATCTCACTCAGAGCAGGAGGTGGACAAGGAAACCTACCTTCCAACGATGTAACCTCCATAGCCGAAGATAAAGATGGAGCCGTCTGGGTAGGTAGCAGTGCAGGCGTAACCGTATTCTTTGACATATTCAGCATAGGACAGGGAGTTATAGTAGACGCCAGTGCGCCTATCTTTAACGGAAGACCTTTACTTGAAAATGAAATCGTCAATTCCATAGCCGTAGATGGTGGAAACAGAAAGTGGTTCGCGACCAACAGCGGCGCCTTCCTCATTTCAGAAGATGGGACAGAACAGATTCAGCATTTCACAGAAAGTAACAGTCCTCTCCTATCCAACGGAGTGAATGACATAGCCATAGACGGCAAAACCGGAGAAGTGTACTTTGCTACAGACAAGGGTGTGATTAGCTATAGAGGAGACGCTACAGATGGAGCTACCAACTGTGATGAGGTGCTCGTCTTCCCTAATCCTGTGCTGGCAGACTTTGAAGGAAACATCACCATCCAAGGGGTAACCGAAAATGCCGTTGTAAAAATCGTAACCATCTCAGGTGCGCTAGTGAAAGAAGTTAGAGCTCAGGGAGGAACTGCTATCTGGAACGGAAGAGACATCAGAGGAGAAAGAGTAAGCTCAGGTATTTATCTGGCCTTTGGG
>JBCBKZ010000924.1:0-2097 GCA_038520955.1 Bacteroidota bacterium
TTTGCTTAGAGGCGAGAACTCCATATGAATCCCAGTGAAAAAGGTTGGCTTAAAAAATATCTGGAATTCAGGGCACCTGTCCTAAGGGGAAGTATATCCCTTGAGGACATCAATATTAGCTTGAGTGGGGAGGAGTTTCTCTATAATATAGTCCAGCCTACAGGCCTCATGTATGGGCATCCCCTACGCATAGAGGAGTATACCCATCCCTTAGCTCCCTATTGGGATGAGAAAAATAAAATTAAGGTTCTCTTACTGGAATGCCTTCTCCAAAGTGGTATGTTCATCCACCTACGCCAAAATGGGTCTTCAGCTGATATGGCAGCCACCTTACCTGTCCTCATAGATGAGCTTACCTACTTCTACCAGCGCACCTATCTGCAGTATGACAGAAATGGGAAAAACAGCAAGCGAAAGGAGTCCCAGAGCTTATACAGACTTGAACACATATTAGATGACCGTACCAGCGTTCCCTCTTCCTGGGATAGCTTCTGGACGGGTTTCTTCCATAATATTCTCCTCTTCCTAGACCTGGTGTATTACACCAAGTGGGCTGAGTACAAAAACCACCTGGACATAGCTCAACTAAGTATGCAAAAGGCCAATATCAGAATGGGCATTCTGAAGTTATTGGCAGCGGCCTCATGGGCAGATGGTCGGGTAGACAAGGAAGAACTAAGGCTATACAATTACTTCCTACAATCTGCTAAGTTGAATTCTCAGCAAAAAAGGGAAGCCAGGGGGTTCATGATTAAAAAGGTGGAACTTGATGACCTCACTTTCGAGCATGTAGATAACTGGATATTGAGGAAGTACTTCCTGGAATTGGCCATACTAGCGATCTACTCGAATGTGAGAACCACCACATCCGAGGACAGTTTCATCATGGCCCTGAGTGAAAAGCTAAAACTGAATAAGCAGGATGTGGCTCATTCCATTCTATCTATTGAAGGCTTTGTGGTAGAAAACTGGGAGGAAGTCTACTATCTTCAACAGAAAGAGAATTACCAAAAAGTAAGTGAACGCCTGGTAAGAAGGATGAGCATCATAGCCACAAAGAATCATAGAAGGATACAGCACGAATTAGAAGAAAGCAGGGAGGTAATGAAGCTGCTGGCAAAATCTGCCAAGACAGAGCTTACCCCCTTTGAAAAAGAAAAAATAAGAGCCCAACTCATAGATATTCTGAAAACCATCCCTGCTTTTGCCCTATTCATGATGCCGGGAAGTTTTCTCACTTTGCCTATATTGTTTAGAATTCTGCCCAAACAACTATTATTTCCCAGTTCCTTTATCAGTGATGACTGGATGATGCAGAATCAAAAAGACCCTAAGCCTAGCCATGAATAAGCGCCTTCTCCTTTTCATTCTTAGTATAACCTTTGCCTGTTCTTTACAGGGACAGTTTGTTCAGGTGGATACCCTCTCTAGCAGGGCTGAAATCTGTATCATGACAGCTGAACCTGGCCCCCTACTCTATCAAAGCTGGGGACATAGTTCAGTGCTGGTGTGGGACCCCGAAAACAGACTGGAGAAGATTTATAACTATGGAACTTTCAACTTCAAAACGCCTAATTTTTATTTGAAATTTGCCCAAGGGAAGCTACTCTATATGCTTTCCGGAGAGACATTGGACGACTTTCTAAGAGTATATAACTACTATAACCAGACCGTTCAACAGCAAGTCCTCGATCTGGAACAAGAAGAAAAACAGGCTTTCTATGAGTTTCTGGAGAATAACCTAAAGCCAGAAAATAGATCTTATCGGTATGATTTCCTTTTTGATAATTGTGCCACTCGTATTCAAGAAGGGCTGGATCAGACCCTGCCAAGCAAGATTAGCTGGGTTTTTCCTACCCCTGATCCTGCACTGAGCTTCAGGGACGCAATTGAAGGGAGCCTTACTCAAAAGCCGTGGATGGATATGGGACTGGATTTAGTCCTGGGGCTTCCAACTGACAGGAAGATGGTGAATGAAGAATATACCTTCCATCCTAGCTACCTATATGAAACCCTTAAGGAATCATCCATCAGTAAAGGTGGGAAGGAAGTTCCCTTAGTCAAGTATGAGTCTATCGCCTATCAGGCTTACCCTAC
>JBCBKZ010000925.1:0-2075 GCA_038520955.1 Bacteroidota bacterium
AATCCTTCAGGAGATTTAGGGTCAAATCCTCCATACATTTCTGCATGATCTTCTTCAAATAAAATGGCTTCATTCTCTGCCACAATTCGCTGGTACGTATCCTGCCAGGAATTAATCCCCATTACATAGGTCTCTGTTCCTTTCCACTTCTTATCATTCATTCCATTGCAGTGAATGGAAACGAAGAAATCACCCAGTTCATCCTGCGCCATGGTGGCACGTTTGTGTACTTCTATAAATGTATCATCCTCCCTGGTCAAAACTACGTTCATCTGAGGTAGATGCTCTTCAATCAGTTCTTTTACTTTGAGTGCGACGCTTAGGGTAATGTCTTTCTCATAATACTTTGCCCCTACTGACCCTGGATCTTTTCCCCCGTGGCCTGCATCAATGACAATGGTTTTAATAGGGCTTTCTCCCGCAACTCTATACGGCATGTAGAAGGAGGAGGAAAACATCCCCACCAACAAGAGACCAGCCAGAACGAGGCGGTATCCTATGTGCTTGCTCCTACGCATACAAAAATTGAAATTAAAAGTAATCGTGTAACCAAATATGAAAATCGTACAACCAAAAAGAATCTTTCAGTAACTTTAACGCAAAAATATCCTTAAATAGGATTTTTAGTCAATAGAAATTAGAACAATTGGTCTTAATACGTACAAAAATAGGCAAATTCTGCTTGTTTACGGTTCTCGGGGTGTGGGTTAGTTGTTTTCCATCCTTAATAGTTCACGCTCAGGTTGGAACTGTCAGTGGGAGTATTCCCGACAGTGCCCTGAATGTAACTCCACCCCAGGATTCACTTGCCCAAGATAGCTTACCTGACCCCAGACAGCAATTGTTAGACTCTTTGAAGCTTACAAGTGATCTGAAGGAAAGAATTATTTACAACGCACAGGATTCTATCATCTTTGATGTAGATAATGATATGCTCTTCCTCTACGGGGATGCCAGCATAGACTATGAAACTACCAAGCTTAAAGCTGCCAAAATCAGGGTAGACTGGAGTACAGAGACCTTATTTGCTGAGGGGATAATGGATAAGGACGGGAATGAAATAGGTACCCCTGTATTCACAGAGAAAGGGCAGGATTATAATGCCCGGAAAATGGCCTATAATTTCAATACAGGGAAAGCCAGAATCGTGGCAGCTCGAAGTCAGCAACAGCCAGACATTACCATCATCAGTGATACCACCAAACGATTACAGGACGGGACCATGTTTGCCCGGGATGTGATTTTTACCACCTGTGATTGTCCTCCCGGAGAAGAACCCAGCTTTTACTTTAAAGCCAAGAAGGTAAAGGTATTACCCAATAATCAAATTGTTACGGGGCCCTTGAGAGCCGTTTTAGAAGGGTTTCCCCTGCCCATCATCATCCCGTTTGGGTTTGTGCCCAATATGAAAGAAGGTCAAAGAAGTGGTGTAGTCTTTCCTCAATATGGAGAAGCCAGAGAAAGAGGATTCTTCCTGAGAAATGGAGGCTACTATTTCGGCTTGGGAGACAACCTGGACTTACTCGTAAATGGAGATATTTATACCCGTGGCGGTTGGAGGTTAGGGTTAACTACCACCTATAACAAGCGATACAAGTATCAGGGACGTCTCTCCTTTGACTATGGGATAGTCCGATTTAATGAGCCCACTGACCCTGATTTCTCCAAGACGAGAGAATGGAGGTTGACCTGGAGCCATAATCAGCCCATTAACCCTACGACCAGCATATCCTCCAATGTCAATATTACCAGTAGAGCTTACTTGCGACAGGTAAGTTTGAATAACCAGGATTTCTTTCAGAATAACCTGAACTCATCCGTCAGTTTTCAGAAAAGATTTAACAATCTTCCCTTTAGCCTGAATGGTACCCTAAGTCATAGACAGGATTTGAACAGGAACACCATGTCTCTGGACCTGCCTACCATTAACCTGACCATGAACAGGATTACTCCTTTCAAAAACCTAAGTCAGAAGAAAAACCTGAGGTGGCTTACGCAAATAGGGATTAACTATAACGCACAGGCAGCCAATAGATTAACTACCTTTCCTGATTCTCTCTTCCCAGAAATTCTCT
>JBCBKZ010000926.1:0-2074 GCA_038520955.1 Bacteroidota bacterium
TTTTTAAAGATCTTTAAAAAAACGGGCAGACCTACATCTGCCCATCCTAACTACTACTATCAACTAAGTCACTATTAATCTATTGTTCTCTCTTGATGTTGTACTTCTCCAGCTTGTTGTAAAGGTGGCTACGCTGGATTTCCATGACTTCTGCAGTCTTGGAGATGTTCCAGTTATGCATATCCAGCTTTTGGATAATGAAGTTTTTCTCCACAAAGTCCTTAAACTCCTGAAACTTGTCAAACTTGGTGTACATGGAGCCGTCCTTATTACGCTTGCGCTGAGGTACAGCATAATCCAATACATCCTGGGCTGTGATGCTGGACCCATTACAGAGAATGGTCAAACGCTCCACTACGTTATGTAGCTCTCTCACATTTCCTGTCCACTCCAGCTTTTGAAGCTCCTTCATGGCATCATCATTAACGCCGGCTTCATTTATGCCGTATTCAGAGGCTATGTCTTTGAGAAATTCTTTTACGATAAGGGGAATATCTTCTCTTCTTTCTCTCAATGGAGGAACGTGGATGAGAATCACACTCAAACGGTGGTACAAGTCCTCACGAAAGTTGTTCTCTTCTATCTCATGAAGAAGATCTTTATTGGTGGCTGCAAGGATACGTACATCTACGCTGATCTGCTTATCACTCCCTATTCGGGTAATCTTATTCTCTTGTAAGGCCCTAAGTACCTTCGCCTGGGCGGATAGACTCATATCGCCTATCTCATCCAGGAAAAGTGTGCCGCCATTTGCCTGCTCGAATTTCCCAATACGTTGCTTGTAGGCACCTGTAAACGAACCTTTCTCGTGGCCGAAAAGCTCACTTTCGATCAGTTCTGAGGGGATGGCGGCACAGTTCACTTCTACCAGCGGGCCGTTACTTCTATTACTTTTCTCGTGTATCCAGCGTGCTACCAGCTCCTTTCCTGTACCATTACTTCCGGTAATCAGTACACGTGCATCAGTAGGGGCTACACGAGATATGGTTTCCTGTACCTTCTCCATGACAGAAGAGGTACCGATGATCTTACGTGTTTTGGATATTTTACGTCTGAGCTTCTTGGTCTCAGTAACCAAGTCAGACTTATCTATGGCGTTTCTTAAGGTTACCAATAACCTGTTCAGGTCTGGTGGTTTTTCCAGGAAGTCATACGCGCCTTTTTTGGTAGCTTCCACTGCCGTTTCTATGTCGGCATGACCGGAAATCATTACAAAGGGGAGATCCGGCTTCATCTCTATGGCCTTCTCCAACACCTCTATCCCATTCATCTTGGGCATCTTGATATCACAGAGAACCACGTCATAAGTTTCATTCTCTATCTTCTGAAGAGCCTCAACTCCGTTAGGGGCCGTATCAATTTTGTAGTCCTCATATTCCAGAATTTCCTGGAGGGTAGAGCGAATCTGCTCCTCGTCATCAACGATTAAAATGTAAGCCATTCAAGTTCTGTATTATTTACTGTACAAACTAAACAGAATGTGTACGTAAAAATAAACGGTTAGTCTGTATGGCTAACGAGGAGGTGTATAATTTAGTATACGTTTGTCAGAAAAAATATCCTACATCTATGGCGAGGTAGTTGATTTTGATGGTCTCGCTATTTCCGTAACTATCCAGCTTGTCTATATCAGATAATCCCTGATGATAGATCACCCCAATATTGAACATCCCAAAGTCAGTTTCATAGTCTACTGCTGGTCCAAAAATAAAGCTGGTAGTAAGGTTTTTAATGAACTCACTGTTACGATTTGTACCACCAGTTGCAGTAGAAGTACTATCTATGGGGTTTAATCCGCTAAATTCGTTTTTGTAGCCTGTGTTGAACTCAAAGGCTAAGCCAAAGATGCCTACTATGTGTAAGCCGGGGGCTATTTCATTAGATCTCAGCCTGATAGCCGCAGGAATTTCGATGGAAGAGACCCTGACAGTTTGAGTAGCATTTACTCTCTCAGTGGGAAGAATGACTTCCTGTGTTCTTTCAAATCGTTTACTTACTATGTGTAGTCCTGTATACAGCCCATAATTGTCTGTGAATCCATAATTAGCCGTCAGTCCGTAGGAGAATCCTATTT
>JBCBKZ010000927.1:0-2065 GCA_038520955.1 Bacteroidota bacterium
ATGAAGGAATAGTGATGGATGAGGCCAGAAAGAAGATGGTGAATATAGTTCCTGAGAATAGAGAAGAACTTATGGATGAACTAGGAATAGTAGGGCCGGAATCTATAGGAGAAACCTATCAGGAAGCGTTACAGTACCCTTCATTCAATGTGAGAGGCTTAAGAGCAGCCTGGGTAGGAAAGGGCGTACGTACCATAATCCCTTCTGAAGCATTGGCAGAGGTAGATATGCGACTAGTAGTAGAAACGCCTGCTGAACGACAGATAGCCCTGGTAACTGAGTTTATCCAATCTCAAGGCTTTCATGTGCTAGACAGAGATCCCACCGATGAAGAACGAAGAAAATACCCCAAGCTTATCAAGGTCATCTCTAAAATAGGTTCACGCCCTTTCAGGACAGATCTGGACTCTCCACTAGGCGCCTGGTTAGGGCAGGCTATGGACCATGTGTTTGGAGAAGGGAATTACATCAGAATGCAGGCCACAGGTGGTTCTCAACCTATCGCCCCATTTATTACCACCCTGGGAATTCCAGCTATATCTGTTCGCATTCCTAATCCGGATAACAGCATACATGCCCCCAATGAGAACCTGAGAGTTGGGAATTTCCATGAGGGCCTAAAAATGTGTTTGGGGATTCTTACGCAAAAGTATGAATAGGCAAGCCGACTATTGCTAGTTTTAAGAGTCTTTAAGAGTGCCTCATAAATTCTCGGGACTATTTAACAACAACTTAAGCTAGTTTGGCCACCTCCTTATCCATCATAGAGATCTTACTACTAATTGGAATCGTCCAGGGACTGGTAACGGGGGTGTTATTGATATTCTCCAAAAGAAATCCCCGTTCAAACAAGTATTTGGGCTTAGCCTTGATCGTTTTTAGTCTTTCCATTTTTAAAGAAATATCAGGCTATTGGTATTGGGATATTGCTGTACTAAGGTATTTCCCTAATGCGCTGGAGCTGGCCATTGCGCCACAGTTCTATTACTATGCCGCTTCTCTCGTTAATCCTGAATTCAGCTTTAAGAGATTTAATTGGCTACACTTAGTCCCTGCTATTCTATCACAGATCTATGCCACCTTTATCTATTTCTCAGTCTTAGGAATTCTAGATTTATCTGAGAAAGATGAGATTGCCAGAAATCTGGGCTTCTGGGAAGTAACTACGCTGGAAGACTACCTTACCATCCTTTCCATAGTGGTGTATTTATTCCTTTGCTACAGAAAGATCAAGGTCTACCGGAAATGGCTTAATGAAAATGCCTCTAATACCACTTACCCTGATTTCAATTGGATGAAGAGTCTGCTCATCTTATCCTCTATTCTCGGGGGACTCTTCTTCACCACCATCATACTAGTCAATACCTTGCCCATAAGCTCCGCTCCGGTTATCAGGGTAGAAGCTTTCTACAATGTATTTGTCGCTTTTTTCATTTACTACTTCGGCCTGACTGGATATAGACAGCCTCATTATGAGCTGGCCCAAAAACCGGAATCACCAAAAAATTCTAAGGTCTCTACCTTAGAGGAAGAGAAAAAGGCAGAAATTTCTCGGCTAGTAACTAAAGCGCTGAAAGAAGAAAAGGTATTCTTAACACCTACCCTAACTATTCAAGAACTGGCTAAACAGCTGGGTATCCCACAACAGAATCTCTCCATTGTAATCAATGAATCCTTCCAAAAGAAATTCCGGGATCTTATCAATGAGTACAGAGTGGAGGATGTGAAGGTAAAACTGAAAGATCCTGCTTTTGAGCAGATGTCCCTTCTGGGAGTAGCCCTTGAATCAGGCTTTAACTCTGAAGCCAGTTTCTACAGAATCTTCAAGCAGCATACGGGTATGACACCTAAGGCGTATGTGAAGGGGCTCTAGTACTTCGTAATTCTTCTTTGTCCAATAGATTAGCCCTTCCAAAAATGAAGGTGTTGAAAAGTGGATAACTTGAGAAAAAGGAGATTGAGGAAGGTCAACATGTTACTATTTGTCAAAGGCTTCGAGCCTCTGGGATGACTCAATCAGTTGACCTTCCCTCCTGAAGAGACTCTATAGGAATCTAGGAATACT
>JBCBKZ010000928.1:0-2059 GCA_038520955.1 Bacteroidota bacterium
ATGCCATTTCATGGCGGCAATGTTTCCATTAAAAAGCGTATCTGCCACTGTTCCTAGATGACCGTTATATCCTAGCTCCATGGAAAACAATTTTGAACTAGTAGGCACAGGATCATTGATCTTACGCATCCAACCGCGGATGTTGTAGGTGTAATCTGTAGTCTCTAGAAAGGTGCTACAGTTTTGGGCGGCATGAAGAGACTTAGCAGATAGCAGCCCCAGAGGATCATAGTCATGCTTGGCTATGATGACTGCTCCTTCCTCATTTACCTGCTGGCTCACCTGTAAGAGCCTACTTCTGTGATCATAGCTAAAGCATTTCTTCACAGCTACTTCTCCTGCTAGTCCCTGCTGGTGTCTGAGGGTAGATCTTTCCAATTCTCCTGAAAAGCTGTACTGGTTAGTAGAGATATCTGTTCCTCCCAGATGCGTCTCCGCCTGGGTCTGTAGTTCTCTTCCATATTCATCATAGAAAGTAACCGTTTGCAGGAAGTCAGGCATACTCGTTTCCTTATCCAGTATCTTCACCTTAATGCCTGTTACCTGTCCACGTACACGCATAAAGGCTATATCTTCCGTGATGGTACTATCAGAAAAGTATGTCACATCATCCGTTCCATCTCTGTTAAAGTCATAATCATCATAATAAGTGATGGAATGAACTTCACAGTCAGTTAGAGAGGGGAAAGCGTTGTTGGTATAGCCTATGATGCTTTGGGTATCATTATCTGTTACGGCAGTATTAAACCGAGACTCATAAAGGGTAGTCTGTACGTCTAAGCTGTCCTGCAGTTGAGGTCTGGTTTGGGTACTAGAAGGTTGATAAAGGCCTGTTTGGATAGGTCTGCCCAAGTAGTCGTACTTGGTAAAGAGCCAGTCGCCAGCCGTTCTTAGGTTCCCATCCTGGGTGAGCACTACTCTATTAAGCTCATCATAAACCATGTGTACCCAGTCAGCGCCTGGTACTCGCTTTTCTATGACTCTTTGGCGTTTGTCATATACGTACTGGAAGGCCCAGTTAGTTAGGATGGTACTAAGCTGAGGAGAGCCTGTTTGGAGAAGCTGTACCCCTTCCGGCTGTATGACATACTTCACATTCCCAAAGGCATCATAAATGTTCAGCGTAGAGGCAAAAGTCCCCGTCTCTACCTCTGTGCTTTGCATAATCACCCTACCTAGTTTATCTGTGAAGCTGAAGCTTCTCCCACCATTTTCATCTACGGTCTTGACTACGGATAAATCTTCATCTAGATAGCTATACCCACTATTAGGCGTAGTAGACCCACTCACATCCGTACTGTAGTAGGGAACCGTAAGACCTACTGGGATCTCGCTAGAACCATAGGTTAGGTAGGAAGTGACCACCGTATGTTCTTCAGTATTTTGGGTACCTATGCTATTCGTTTCTGGCTGCCATGATAAACCAGGAGCTCCTTGCTCTAACACTCGGTTTAAAGGGGAGGCTTCAAACTGAGTTATACTGAATGAATTCTGATCTTGATAGAGGAGATAAAAGGCACTATCCTGATTAGAAGCCCAGTTGGATCGGTAGGCCCCTTGTGCGCCTTCCGCTTCCGGATAAGGAAGATACTGTTTAGCATTTCTCCCAAAGGCATCATACTCCATGGGCGTAATCATGTCATAACCCTGTGGGGATGCCTGAACAGAAATGCTCTGCAAGCCTCTTCCCAGTCCGTCAAAATAGGCTATCTCTTCCCAAACATCCTGTGGTGATATATTTGTAGCCGTATCTGAATAAGCTTCCCGATACGTCTGGGTCAGAATGTAATTCTCATTAGAAGGAACCGCACTGGAGATAGTAACTGTGGGGGTGTTACAGTCGCAGGCTTCTGTTAGGGTCATGCCGGTGCAGACGCCAGTTCCAAAATCTCTATAGTCATTCCAGCTTGCTTCTAGTCCTGGACCTGTAAAATTAATAGCTGCGTTGCCTGCTATTTGTTTATCTGCTAATACCCTTAATTCTTCTGGAAAACATCCAGAAAGACTATCTCCTACAAAAAGATGTTCAATCATAGGGAGGTTAGCCAATGAGGCAGGA
>JBCBKZ010000929.1:0-2059 GCA_038520955.1 Bacteroidota bacterium
TAGACTAATTTAAAGTGCATCAGTTTCCTCCTTAAGCGTTCATTAATGGTAAAGGAGGAAACTGATGCACTTTAAATTAGTCTACACAGAAGACAATGAAGCAGACAGACGATTATTCCAGATTGCACTCAGAGAAATAGGGTATCCATTGGAATTAATCATTTGCAAAAACGGGGAAGAAGTCTTGAAAGAACTCGCTAAACCCTTCCCATTTTCGTTTTCAGGGAGTTACAAACCTGTTGACCTATTCATTACAGACCTGAATTTACCAGATCTGGATGGAATTGAATTGACCAGCATGATAAGGAGTAATCCTATTCTGGCAGACTCATCTGTAGCCATTTACTCTGGTTCTGTTTATGAGAAGAGAGTCCAGGAAGCCTATAAGGCAGGGACAAACTTCTTTCTGTACAAACCAATGGCATTTCATGAATGGGTTTATTCACTGAATGGATTGTTAAGTTTTGTAAGGAAAGCCAGAAAAAAGGAGGAAAGGAAGCCAGTCTATTATAAGGTGGCATCCTAAGTTTGGGGAAAATCTGGTGAGAATTCAGGGGACTATTCCTCTGTAGAGCTCAGCCTCAATTCGTGAGGACTGGTCTTAGGTACCCTTTCCAGTATCCCTCTGGCTTCCAAATCTAACTTAACCGTAACCAGGTACCAGGGTACACTTCCTGTGAAATGTTTTGATAAGGTGTCTTCACCTAACTCATTCAGCTCCTGATAGCTGATTTGTCCCCTTGCTTCTACTGTTTGAAGGATAAACTCTTTCAAAGTCTCGTATTTATCCCTATCAATGTTTACTCCTTTTTTTCCCTGTGGGTGGAGAGTAAGAATCTTATTGTCCAACATGGGTATGTAATTGATGTTGGAAAGAAAATATGAATTCTTTCATATGAATGCGAATGTTCTGGCGAATTAATACCTTAAGGGTATAGGAGAACAAACTTATTAATAGTGAGTTAGCCTATTTATAGTAAACCAAACATTACCACTATGAATTTTTCTTTTTTCTTTTTGTGGATTTGGGCCGTATTAAGCCTGTTTCCCTCAGTAGAACAGCCAAAGACAGATGACGATATTACTCACTGCACAACTGAATTTGCCCAGTTGGCATTAGATGAAAACTATAGAAATGCACATGACCTTCCTGTAGCCGTAGATAGTGAGTTGCTTGAAGGCAAAAAGATTTCCTGGCGTACGCCTGATGGACAAAGAGGATATGGCTATGAAGTAGGTGGGGAAGTGGAAACCAACAAGTTGGTATTTGTGATCCACGAATGGTGGGGCTTGAATGATAATGTGAAGATGGAAGCCCAGAAGATACAGGAAGAATTAGGGGATGTGAGAGTGATAGCCCTGGACCTATACGATGGACAGGTAGCCACTACACGTGAGGATGCAAGTAAGTTTATGCGCTCAGTCCAAAGAGAAAGGGCGGAAGCCATTATTAAGGGTGCCGTTGAGTTTGTGGGTGAGGAAGCTAAGATAGCTACCATTGGATGGTGCTTCGGTGGCGGATGGTCATTACAAACCAGCATATTAGCAGGGGAACAAGCCGCTGCCTGTGTGATGTACTATGGAATGCCTGAAAAAGACCTGGAGAGACTAGGAACTATTAAGACGCCTGTGCTGGGAATCTTTGCCAAGCAGGACGGATGGATCACGCCGGAAGTAGCAAAAGAATTTGAAGGAAATATGCAGAAAGTAGGCAAGGAAGTAGATGTACACATCTTTGACGCCAAGCACGCCTTTGCTAACCCTTCCAGCCCTGCTTATAATGAGGCCGCCGCTCAGGAAGCCTGGAGACTCAGCTCAGCCTTTATGAAGGAAGGGCTGGAGTAGGTTAATCCAATGAAATATAATAGAGCCAGATATGCTTAGGTCATGAAACTAAGTATATCTGGCTCTTTCCATTTAAGAGAAACTAATTTTTCTCCCAGAGAATGGACTTTCCTCTCACATATGTGTATCATTACGTTGAGTCAACCCAAATACCTTATGAGAAAATTACTCCTTTCCGTAATAGTAGTGGCCTTATCTGTTGTCGCTACTGCCC
>JBCBKZ010000092.1:0-11859 GCA_038520955.1 Bacteroidota bacterium
TCACGTACTCTGTAGAAAGCGTCAAAGAAAGAATTAGAATAGCCTTTTCCTGTGATATGATAACAAGCTCTGTCATTTATCATGACGGGCTCTTCATCTATCTTCATCTCTGCAAAACCTGCATTTATAAGCCCATAGTGTATCTTATACTTCAAGAATTCTCCATTTAGGAAGGTATTATTATCTACTTTTCTGAGAACAGGATCATTTACATCCTTTTGGGGGAGGACATCAGCTGTATACCAACTGAAGCTGGAAAGCAGACAAAAAATGGGTATAAGGATAGCTATTCTTTTCATGATTCAATATTTGACGCTTTCTACAGAGTACGTGATACCTATGAATCTTACATGGATAAAGAGGCGTTAATTTCCTGGTGGTTTAAGCGTGATATAGTAGAAGGTGGGTTTGAGAGTTTTTCGGAAACAAAATTTGATCACTACCAGAACAAGGCCAATTATATAGGACGTTCAAAAGAAAAGAAGGAGTTTAGTGTACCTGATAATATACAAGATGTACTGTCTGCCTTTTACTACGCTCGTACCACTAAACAGTCCAGCGAACTAAAGCCCGGAGACAGATTAAACCTTAGGAACTTCATAGATAGAAAGACGGTAAACCTCGAAGCTGAACTGGTTAAGCGTGAAGTAATCAAGGTGCAAGGAAAGAAATACAAGACCATGAAGATGAAGCTTACCATAGAAGAGGCCGGCTTGATCACAGATGGCAGTAAGATCTTCGTTTGGATATCTGATGATGATAACAAAATTCCTATCCGTATTTCTTCACATCTTCTAGTAGGTTCTCTCAAGGCAGACCTGATAGAACATAAGAAGTTACGCCATCCTTTTGACGCCTTGATAAGCAGGTAAAGGATTTCGCTTATTTTTCCTGAGGTACTTAAGTTGTTTGTGTACTTTTGTTCTCCGTTAAAGCAGATGATATGCTGAGAGAGAACGTTTTTCTTAAGTCTTTGCACACTTTCCACCTTCCTGTTTACAGCAAATACCTACTTGACATTCATTCAGAGGAGGCTTTGGTAGAATTTCTCATGGACAATGCCCATTCTGATTTACCACTCCTGGTATTAGGAGGTGGGAGCAATATGCTTTTTACCAAAGATTTCGAAGGCATCATTCTCAGGAATAGAATAGAGGGGATTAAGGTATTGAGTGAAACAGATGAGACGGTGTTAGTAGAAGTGGGAGGAGGGGAGAACTGGCACGAGTTTGTGTTGCACTGCATAGAGAAGGGCTGGGGTGGATTAGAGAACTTAACTCTGATACCCGGGTCTGTGGGAGCTGCTCCCATCCAAAACATAGGCGCCTATGGAGTAGAGCAAAAGGCTTGCTTTCGCTCCTTGTCAGCCATCCATTTGAAAACTGGCCAGAAAAGACCTTTCACTGCTAAGGAATGTCAGTTTGGCTATAGAGACAGCTTCTTTAAGCGGAATGGGAAGGGAAAGTATATGATTTGCCGGGTTCAGTATGAACTAAGTAAATCGGGGGAGGTAAACACCTCTTACGGATCCATTCGTGATGAGCTTGCTAACAGAAAGATAGACCAACCCGGCATAAAGGATGTGAGTGAGGTAGTCGCAGATATTCGTAGATCCAAGTTGCCTGATCCTGATGAAATAGGAAACTCTGGGAGTTTTTTTAAGAATCCCCTAATCCTGGAAGAATTGTTTGAAGAGATTAAGCGGCGATACCCTGAAATTCCTTCCTATCCGGCTGGAGAGGGGAAAGTGAAATTACCCGCCGCCTGGCTTATACAGACTTGCGGATGGAAGGGAGAAAGAAGGGGAGATGCTGGTGTACATACCCGGCAGGCCCTGGTGCTAGTGAACTACGGAGATGCCAAAGGACAGGAGATTTTTCAGTTGGCCATGGACATACAGAAAAGCGTGGAGGAGACCTTCAAAATCAGGCTTGAACCTGAAGTAAATATCTTTTAGCAGCTTTAGTCGTCAGCTTTTTTGGTATATTTGACTTTGTTTATTGAATATCATTCTGTTGTAAATCCCTAATAGGTTTATTATGAGTTGGTTTAAGAGAGCAAAAGACAATATTCGCACACGAACAGAAGATAAAAATAATACCCCTGACGGGCTTTGGACTAAGTGTCCTAGCTGTAAAAAGGCCCTTCAGTCCAAGCAGTTAAAAATAAACTCCTACGTCTGTAATCATTGTGATCATCATCTGAGAATAGGTAGCGTAGAATACTTTGATATTTTATTTGATAATGAGTTTGTAGAAATAGGGGATAAGCTTATTTCTGATGATCCTCTGGAATTTGAGGATACTAAGAAGTACCCTGATAGACTCATGGCCACCATAGAGAAAACAGGTCTTAAAGATGCTATTAGAGCTGCCTATGGCTTCATGAATGGGAAGGATATCGTGATCTGTGCCATGGACTTCAGATTCATCGGAGGTAGTATGGGAAGTGTGGTAGGAGCTAAGATTGGGATGGCTATAGACCACTGCCTGAAGCACGAAGTTCCCCTATTGATTATTTCTAAAAGTGGGGGTGCGAGGATGATGGAAGGAGCCCTTAGCCTGATGCAGATGGCTAAGATCAGCGCTAAACTTAGTCAGCTATCTAAAGCACACATTCCTTATATCTCCCTGTTAACAGACCCAACTACTGGTGGAGTTACTGCCAGTTTCGCTATGTTAGGAGACCTGAACATAGCAGAGCCAGAAGCCTTAATTGGTTTTGCTGGACCTAGAGTAATTAGAGAAACCATCGGTAGGGATCTACCGGAAGGATTCCAGCGCTCAGAATTTGTGCAGGAGCATGGCTTCCTGGATTTCATAGTCCATAGAAAAGAGCTAAAAGAGAAGCTCACTCAATCATTAGGTATGTTGATGGCTAATGTGAAAGCAGAATACTGATACTGAAAGAGTAGCTTAAGATATTACGGGGGCTTGTTCAATAGAACGGCCCCTTTTCTTATCTATCCCCCTTATTGGCTTGCTTATTCTTGAAACGCTTGAAACGATCATTGTACTCTTTCAGGCGTTCCTCATCATATTCCATCAGGAAAATGGGGGGGAGATCTGTCTTTTCAGGCATAGATGCGGGTGCCAAATCTATGTAGTCGTTAGAGTCATCCTTATTCTTCGCCAGGGCAAAGGAATCATATAATTCTCCTGTAACCAGGAAAGCTTTATAGGTGAGGGTATCACCGTCTATATCTATGGTCTGGAACAATTGAGTATTAGAGGCTACTCTGTCCATCCAACTGCTGGTGCTCAGGTCATACATTTTAGGTCCACTGACTGATACCACATATACAGGACTCTGACTTTCCTGGATGTTGAGTCCCTCTGGTATATTCTTCCCACGACCATAGGTATGATCATGCCCCTGTAGGACAAGGTCTACCTGATATTTGTTGTAAAGCGGCTCTAACCTCTCACGCATCTCCGGATTATCTCTTCCAGACCTGAGAGAATATATAGGGTGGTGTTGCATGATGATCACCCACTTATTCTTGGTACGTTCCAAGAGGTTCTCTAACCAATCAGCCTGTATGCTAATGTTCTCCTTTTTGGCTTGCATGGCACGCGTATCCAGGGATATGAAGCGTATGCCCTGGTAGTCTATATAGTATACTGTTTCCTTGAATCCTTTAGGCCCATTTTGCGGGAAGGCAAAACTAGGTTCCCAGTACTTGGTGAGGATCTTCTCTCCATCCAGGGCACGGTAATATTCATGATTACCAGGAGTAGCCAAGCTAGGCATCATGCCGTACATCCATCCACCGGCATAGAACCATTCTCCCCATTCACCGTCTTTCTTACAGTTATTGATCAGGTCTCCAGCATGAAGCATAAAATCTGCTTCTGGCAGCTTCATGAAAGCGCCCCTGATGGCTCTGGACCAAAGTGATTTTAAGTCATTTTGTGCATCACCAAAATAGATGAAGGACACAGGCTTTTCTTTCTTACTGGCTGTGGTAAAGTGAAACCATTCACTCCAGCCTTCTCCACTCCCTACCTGGTAAGCATACTGAGTGTCTGGCTTTAGCTTTTTGAAGGTAACAGTATGGAAATGGGCGACATTTACATCTGTCTCCAATCTGGTTGTTTTTGCTAAAACCGTGGTGGTATTCTTTCTGAAATCAGGCGTAGCATCTGCAACGGCTATTTTAGCGCCAGCTTTGGTAACGGTGGTGTCAGTTCTCCAGGTAACGGACATAGTGGTGGAAGGATCATCTTCCATGGTGAGGATGATTCTGTCCGGTGTTCCACTTGGAGGATACATATCCCTATTAAACTGAGCTTCTACCACGGAAGTGCTCAAAACCCAAAACAGGAGGAACGTTAAAAGTGATGATGGGGATTTGTACATAACCCTTACTGGAACTTTACTTTGCTATCCTAAGACGTATAGCCAGAGCTGAAATTTTGCTGAAAAAGTGACCTAATTTAAAAAAAACTTAACACATCTGATGAATTAAATATGTATCCGGGGATTTTACTGTCAGTTATCTGGCAGATTGTTAGTTTAGATAGGTCATTAATATGCTTTTCAGATCAGGAAGTAGTCTTACTCTCTCCCATAGCTATTCTATTACACTCCATTAGGACTTCCTGTAATTCATGCCCCGAAGAGCTTAGTGGGTTTATGTATTTGATGAGTTGAGTACGCATACTAAACAGCATTTCCTTGTCATGTTGTCCTGCCTCTTTTACCATTTTGATTTTCATTCTGGCTTCTTGTTGATCTTGCTTGGGATTTAACCATCCGTTAAGCTCAGAGCATTGATGGCAGATTCCATTTTTATTTACCAAGGCACATCTTTTGTCAAACACTTCCGCCATGGTTTTCCTGGCTGTTTGTAACAGATACTTTACGGTGC
The DNA here is from genome assembly GCA_038520955.1 of Bacteroidota bacterium. GTDB lineage: Bacteria > Bacteroidota > Bacteroidia > J057 > J057 > JBCBKZ01. The sequence goes on from JBCBKZ010000092.1 coordinate 4,874, forward strand.
CTTCAGATTTATCCAGGATGAGCATGATCTCTTTGATGGAGAAGTCATAGACATCTTTCAGCATCAGGCAAATTTGATTCTCTATGGGAAGTGTCTTGGAGATGCAGGTAAAGCAAGTATCTATGTGTTCCTTAATATCATAAGTGTTAAACGTAGCGCTTTCACTTACTTGTTGTATTCTTCTCGCCAAAGCAGGGGTTTGTCGCACAATTTCTTTTGCCTGGGCTGAAACATCTTCCGTCCAGTTATTTCTTCTTTTTAAGTAATTATAAGCCAGGCTGGTGGCTATCTGAAATACCCATGTTTTTAGGGAAGATTCACCTCTGAACTGATGGAGTTTGTCATAGGCCTTTATAAAGGTATCATGAGAAATATCTTCTGCATCACTTCTATTTGCCAGTAACCTATACAGGTAAGACCTAAGTGCCTCCTGGAATTCCGAGAAAAGGGATTGAAAGGCATGTATATCACCTTTCAGAGCTTTCTGAAGGACTGCTTTCTGTTGTTCCATAAAAGAAAATTTGGCAAGACCCTGCCATAAACAGAGCCTTGCTGATGGGGATGATACACAATTAATGATTGGCTAACCATCTAAAGGCCTCTGTTTCCTTAACAAAGTAGTGGACGGCAAACTGATTCTCTTCAGCGGAGACATTCTTCATATAAGGCATGGCAGATTCCGGCATCAGGAAGGCCATCTTTTGTAAGCCCATTCTCCTAAGCCTGGGATAGTGAAAGTTATCTCTCCACCCTGAAAAATCTTCTGGCATTTGGTACTGAAAGTTCCGGGTATCTACGATGACCTGATCCACCTTGTATTCTGCTATGAATCCGGCATAGTTGGTACATGCTTCTGTGAAGTCTTCAAAGCTCATGTCTGCATGATCATCCTGCCACCTGAAGGTGATGGCCTTCTTTTTTTCATTGAATTCAAGGTAGTATAAAGAGTGCTGATAAATAGTCATGATGGTTGGATTAGGGGATGAGAATAATTTTACCTGTTGTTTTTCTGTTTTCGAGATCTAAATGAGCCTGAGCAGCATCTTTGAGATCGTAAGAGTGGGTTTGGAGAACGTTCAATTTCCCCTCAGCAAGTAGTCCGATCATAGCCCCTAAGGAAGCCTGGAAGACATCCATTTTGTGTTCTATGTGATATCCCAAATGGAATCCTAACACAGAATGACCGGCATTAAGAAGTGTCTCTGATTCAACTATTCCTGATTTTTCTCCTACTCTTCCATAGGTGATCATTCTCCCCATGGGCTTCAGCACTTGAAAACTTTGTTCAAAGATATTCCCTCCGACCATTTCGAAGATGACGTCTACCGACTCACCTTCTGTCTTTTTCCGTAAATCTTCCACCCAGTTTTCCTTACAATAATTCACTTGGACATCTGCCCCCAGCTCCTTAGCTGCTTGAAGCTTTTCCTCCGTACTGGCAGTAGCGATTACAGTGGCCCCTTCCAATTTAGCAAGCTGGACAAGTAAAGAGCCTACTCCGCCAGCGGCCGCATGGATGAGGACGGTTTTCCCTGCTAAAGAACCAGCTAACTGGCTGATCATGAGATGAGCGGTACTTCCTTGAACAAAAAGTGCAGGAGCTACCTTAGAAGGAATGCTGGGAGGCAAAGGGATACAAAAGTGAGATGGTACGCTTACAAACTCAGCATAACCTCCTCCTCCCGGTAGCATGGCGAGCACCCTTGTTCCTAATGGCTGTCCAACCCCTTCTCCTACTTCTACAACTTCTCCTACAACCTCAGCACCTGGTGTAAATGGGAGGGGAGTAGGCATGTAGTATCTATTCTCCCTACGCTGAACATCTGAAAAGTTAACGCCTGCTGCATCGACTTTAATTCTTACTTCTCCTGGGGTTAAGTCAGGAAGAGGTCGCTCTACCATCCTAAGTACATCTGCCCCTCCATGGGCAGTCAATTCAATGAGATTCATCTTGTTTGTTGTCATGATTGGTAATGTTGATTAGTCATTTACTTCTCTGACAATTGGCAACAAGGAAACGGATGAAAAATGAAAAGAAAAGGCATCAGAATGGAGAATGCTAATGGGTAGAAAAGAGGTAAGTCTCTTTACTTTGGTAGATTAATCATTACCAATGAGTAAAAATTCGTTAATACTGACTTTTTCCCTTTTCTGACTCATAAAAGCTACGTAGATTATCATTACAGTATTAACCAGACACATTAGGGCACAAATTAACCATGAACAACCGCAACCTAATCATTGGAGGAGTAGGCGTTCTTTTGCTGGGAGTAGTAGCCTGGCAATTTTTATTTAAAGAATCTGCTGTTTCCAATGATATCACGATTAATCCTACCCTTGGACCTTTTGAAGTAATAGTTACCACCACGGGAGAACTGAGAGCCAAGAATTCTATTGAAATTAATGGTCCTTCCGGTACCAGCACAGTAGGTATTTACCGCCTAAGCATTTCTCAGATTGTCCCGGAAGGAACTACTGTAAATGAAGGTGAATTTGTAGCCTCCCTGGACAAGCAGGAGCTTCAGTCTAAGATCAATGAAAGCCAGCTAAACCTCGGCAAGGTTCAGTCTCAGTATACCCAGGCTAAGTTGGACACAGCACTTACCCTGGCGACGGAGAGAAACAACATAGTGAACCTTAAGTTCACCATGGAAGAGAAGCTGGCAGAGATAGAACAGTCCCGCTTTGAGGCACCTGCCACCCAGCAAAAAGTGAGGCTGGAATATGAGAAAGCCAAGCGTGCTCACGAGCAGGCCGTTTCCAACTTCCAAAAGCAGATAGCCAAATCTGTGGCTCAGGTAAAAGAAGCAGAATCAGAGCTAAATAAGGAACAGAATACCCTAAACGACCTGCTGACTTTGGAGAGAAAATTTACCATCATGGCGCCTGCCAAAGGCATGGTAATCTATAAACGTGAGTGGGATGGAAAGAAAAGAGCGGTTGGCTCACAGATAAGCCCATGGGACCCCGGAGTAGCTACTCTACCAGACCTTTCCATTATGGAATCGGTTACCTACGTCAATGAGATCGACATCAGAAAAATACTGGAAGGGCAGAAAGTAGGCATAGGACTGGATGCCATGCCGGACAAAGGATTATCAGGTCTGGTCAAGAAAGTAGCTAACATAGGCGAGCAGAGGCCTAATTCTGATTCCAAAGTCTTTGAGGTGGTAATAGAGGTGAATGAATCAGATACTACCCTAAGACCTTCCATGACTACCTCTAATGAAATCCTGATTAATGCCATTGACAGTGCTATGTATATCCCGCTTGAATGTGTACATGCAGAGGATAGCACCAGTTTTGTATTCATCCAGAACAAAGGGAAGTTGGTCAAGCAGCAAATAGAGACCGGCTTGGTGAATGAGAATTTCATCCAGATCCTAAAGGGCCTGGTTAATGAAGATGACATCTACCTGTCTATGCCCGCTGATACCAGTGGATTGGACTTTGTCTACCTGCAAGAAGAAGGAGAGAAACTGGCTAGCGGACCATCAAACTAATCCTCATGTTTCAGAAATTCAGATACAATTTCCTGATAGGGATAGAAGCCCTTATTCAAAATAGGTTGAGAGCCTTGCTGACCTCTCTTGGAATCATCTTTGGAGTGGCATCAGTCATCGCGATGCTTTCTATTGGGAAGGGTGCACAAAAAGAGATTCTCGCTCAAATGGAATTATTAGGCGCCAATAACATCATCATTAATCCCATCATAGAGCAGAAAGAAGGAATATTAGGGGAGGAGGGAGATGAAGAGGGAGAAGAAGGCGAGGGGAGTGCCATGTTTGCCGCCATGAAAAAACGGTACACGCCGGGCCTAACCATGTTGGATGCCATGAGCCTGGCGAATATCCCGGAAGTAGAGACGGTATCTCCAGAGGTCGTACTGGAGACTGTAGCTGTAAGAAGTGGATTCAGGAGAAGTACAAAACTGGTAGGTATAGATGATATCTACTTTAGCAGTGAGAATCTACGTCTGGCTACCGGAAATCTATTTAATGAGAACCAGCATAAGTATGCGCTTCCTGTATGTATCATAGGGAGTGCCGTCAAGACCCGTTTTTTCCCTACGGAAGAAGCCTTGGGGAAAAGAATAAAGTGTGGATCTTTATGGCTAACCGTTATCGGAATCCTGGAACCACGATATGTTTCTTCTGAAAGCCAGAAAGAATTCAGAAATCTGGGGATCAGAAACTTTGACTATGATATTTATGTTCCTCTGCGAACGTCCCTCATGCGCTATGAAAACAGGTCCATGCTTACCATCAAGGATGTACAGATGGCTAACAGACGCTATGGACGAGATGAGAAAGGACCAGCGGTTAATTACCATCAGGTAGATAAGGTGGTTCTAAGAGTATCCGACAGTAGGTACATCCGAAAAGTAGCCGAAATAGCCAATAGGATGCTTACCCGCAGGCATAATGATGTAGTGGACTTTGAGATATCCATACCGGAAGAACTCTTACAGCAGAAACAGCAAACTACCCAGATTTTCAATTTTGTTTTGGGCGCAATTGCCTCTATTTCTCTCATTGTAGGAGGGATAGGTATTATGAATATTATGCTGGCGTCTGTGCTGGAGCGGATTAAGGAAATCGGCCTCAGGTTGGCAGTAGGCGCTACAGAGAAAGACATCGTTTTGCAGTTTATGAGTGAAGCCATTGCCATTAGCGTTACAGGAGGGATACTGGGAATTCTGCTTGGGGTTGGATTTAGTTATGCTATACGTGAGTTGGCAGATATCGAAGCCATTGTTTCTCCCGGCTCCATTGTGATTTCCTTTCTAGTAGCCTTAACCATAGGACTCGTTTTTGGGATATACCCGGCCCAAAAAGCTGCAGAACAAGACCCGGTAGTTTCTCTCAGATCCAACTAATTCTCTTATGACTATGAGAACCATTGTCTTCCTTATACTGATCTTCTGTCAGTTTACAATCTGCTATGCCCAGGATTCTCTTCTGCTGAGTTTGGATGATGTCATCCGTATGGCACAGGATAATAGTCCCTCAGCCAGGTTGGCACAAATGGAGGTGAATGCGTCCAAGTTGGATTACACTGCCTTTAGAGCTGGCTTAAAGCCAGAGTTAAGTCTTTCCGCCAATCTACCTGGGCTTAGTAGGTCTATTTCCAATATCAATCAGGATGATGGATCTATTCTGTTTAGAGAACAAAGCCAGGCTATTTCCAGAGTCGGACTCAGCCTCTCCCAGCGGTTGGGGACTGGAGGGAATCTGTTTGTATCAAGCTCTACGTTGGGGATCTTTAACTTTGAACCCATTGATGCTACCAACTGGCGGACCAGCATATTTGAGGTAGGTTTTTCTCAACCCATCTTCCAGTTCAACCAGGTCAAATGGAACAAGCAAAATGCAACCATCAACCTGAATCTCGCTCTGGGAGAATATGCAGTAGAAAAAGAAAGAATCGCCCTGGAAATAACAGATATATTTTTCGATGCTTTGATAGCCCAGGAAAACCTCCTTCGTGCTAATACTAATGTGCTGAATAATGACACCATCTTTGAGATCACAGAAGGGAGATTTGGGGTAGGGAAAATAGCTGAAAATGAACTTCTTCAAAGTGAGCTCAACCTTATGCAGGCGAGATCTGGTCAGGAAAGAGCCAAGGTAGATCTGGATAGAGCCATCAGAAGTTTGAAAACACAGTTAGCCATTCCAGATGGTGAGGTATTAAGGATGCTATCTCCCTTAATTCTTCCAAAATTGATCTATGATCCTGAAAAAGCGGTAGAGGAGGCGCTAAAACATAGTCAGTTTACAAGAGAAATAGCACTAGAGAAGTTCCGCGCAGATCAGGAACTCGCACGTACAAAGGGCTCCAATCGACCGGAGTTGAACTTAAATGCCACCTTCGGGCTTAACCAGACAGCAGAAGAATTTCTGGATACCTACCGAAATCCAGTAGATAGACAAACACTCAGCATGGGCGTAGATGTACCCATATTTAATTGGGGTAGGGCAAGAGCTGAAAATGAAGCGGCCCTAATTAGGCAGGAACAAACCTATGCTTCTGCTGAGTTGAGAGAACAATCTTTCCGTGATCAGGTGTATTATCAAGTACTTACGCTTAAGCAACTGGAAACCCAGCTGACTATATCAAGCAAATCTGATGAGATAGCCCAAAAGCGTTATACCATCACCAAAAACCGATACTTGATAGGGAAAATTGGCGTCCAGGATCTTTTTATTGCTCAAAGTGAAAATGATCAGGCTCGTACAGACTACCTTTCTACCCTACGTGATTACTGGACTGCCTATATCAATCTACGCCTGGCTACTCTGTATGACTTCGTAGAGATGAAGCCTTTGATGGAGTAAATCCAGGGAAAGGGAATTACTTACAGACATCACAAATCACCTATATGTTCTACAAGTGTTGATTAAATAAAGAATCTGTTTATATTTGTTCTACAAGTAATGAAGAAATGAAAGGATTAGGATACCTGGAAGAAACCATTTTGCTGCTGATTTTAAGTATGCGTGGAGACGCATACGGATATGTGATCAGCAAAGCCTATGAAGATCATATGGAGAAAAAGATCTCTATCAGCGCCATTCATAGTGCTATGTCCAGATTAGAAAAGAAAGGACTCATCAAAAGTCATATGGGAGGTGCTACCTCAGAAAGAGGGGGCCGGAGAAAGAGGATATTTCAGGTGACGGACTTAGGTAGAGCTACCATTGAAGAAATCAAAGCCTCTCGCCAGAAGCTGTGGGGCCTAATCCCCGGAATGGAATGAAAGGAGATACACCCTTACCCCCAAAATGGGCAGACCGATTTTTAGAATGGTACTGCGACGAAAATCTCCTGGAAGAAATCCAGGGAGATTTACATGAAGCCTATTATGAAAGGCTGGACACCTACGGCAAATCCAAAGCTGATCGCCTATATGTATTAGACGTGATCAAATTCTGTAAGCCCTATGCTTTTGAGAAGTATTCTACTCTAAAACAATTCCTACC
>JBCBKZ010000930.1:0-2057 GCA_038520955.1 Bacteroidota bacterium
AAAGAAAGTAAAGCTCGCCTAAGAGATACCGAATTTAAAGGCAGAGTAACAGCCACAATGATCTATGATGAAGTGCCTATCAACGACATGTTCGTGAAAATAGACGACAATAGTGTCTTAGGTGTTATGGATTTTAAAGGGGAACCAAATCGTCTCGAGGATCCTTTTTTCTTTATTTTAGAAAGAGATGATCATACAGAATACGAGATCGCACCGCTCAAGTCTATTGATGAAAAAGTCGCTGACTTATTCGAAATGGAGGTTCAAAATAGAGCCTTTGCTTTAAAAAGCGCACAAAGAATGGCTTCCAAAGCATCAAGCGATGAGGATAAATATTTTACAACTGCTTGGGTTGGATTCGAAGAATTTCTTCAAGTAAAGTATGCACCATTTGCCGAAAAATACAATCTATCCCAGGAGGCAGGATTAATAGCTAACATACAGGCGGGATTAGGTGTCTTGGGTCTAAATGTTTTACCTAATGCCATTGCGCTCAAAACCATGCTTGACCAGACTTTTAATTACAATGAAAAGCTTAAAGAACTGAGAAAGATAGCTCCAGAAGGAGAAAAAGAATTCTTTGAATTCGTTGTAGATCAGGAAGAAGCCCAAATTGCAGCAATCAAGCTATGTATTGAAGGTAAAATGAAAGAAGCAGCTGACCTGGTTACTGATTTCGTTACCAAACACAGCTAATAAGGAAATTGGATCTAAGTGCCTAAGTACATTAACATTCTCTATTGGGAGTTGTGTATTTAGGCGCTAGCTTGCTTTGCCCCCGACATTGGTCGAATATCTCGACCGATAAATACCACACACTTATCTCTAAACAGAAAAGCCCAGCACAAAAGTACTGAGCTCACAAATATTTCTATTCCACCATTTTCAAGATGGATACAAAAGTGTCTTTACGCTTTCTCCTCCTCCAAGAGCTGGATAAACTCATCAAAGAGGTAGTGGCTGTCATGTGGGCCAGGAGAAGCTTCCGGGTGGAACTGTACGGAGAAGGCTTTCTTGTTTCTCACGCGTACGCCCTCTATGGTATCATCATTCAGATTCACGTGGGTTACCACCAGATTAGGCGAATCCAAAACGGCATCTCTTTTTACCCCAAAGCCATGATTCTGGGTAGTGATCTCACTTACACCCCCTATCAGGTTCTTCACAGGATGGTTGGCTCCTCTGTGTCCGTGGTGCATCTTATAGGTAGGCACGCCATTGGCTAGTGATAGCAACTGGTGGCCCAAACATATCCCGAATAGTGGCTTGTCTTCCTTAAGTACTGATTGGATGGTTTTTACTGCGTAAGGCATAGCAGCCGGATCACCAGGTCCATTAGAGATGAAGTAGCCATGCGGATCAAATGATTTTAGTTCCTCAAAAGAAGCCTTGGCGGGGAATACCTTTAGGTAGCATCCTCTTTTGGCCAGACAGTTGAGGATATTCATTTTGGTTCCCAGATCCAGAACAGCTACTCTGTAGGGAGAGTTTGGATTTCCATGGAAGTATGGCTGAACCGTACTCACTTTGGATGCCAGCTCCAGGCCATCCATGGAAGGACATTTCTTCAACAGTTTCTGAAGTTCTTTCTTACTGGACACATCAGAGGAGATGACGGCATTCATGGCGCCCTTATCCCTGATGTGAGTAACCAGTCTGCGGGTATCTATGTCCGCTATGCCTACTATGGCATTGTGCTTCAGAAATGAGTCCAGAGACTGAACAGCATCATCCCGGGAGAAAATCTGAGAGAAGTTCCTCACGATCAGACCTGCGATCTTGGCAGAGGCACTTTCATTTTCCCTATTATGAACACCGTAGTTGCCTATGTGCGTATGCGTCTCAATCAGGATCTGTCCATAATAAGATGGATCTGTAAATACTTCCTGATATCCGGTCATACTGGTGTTGAAACACAACTCACCTGTGGTGGTGCCTATCTTGCCTATGGCTTTTCCTTCAAAAAAAAGCCCATCTTCCAAAAGGAGATAGGCTGGTTCGTGTTGAATATATCTCATATGTTAGTCCTCAATGGCGGATTGATCTTTTAATGGAAC
>JBCBKZ010000931.1:0-2057 GCA_038520955.1 Bacteroidota bacterium
ATAAAAGTGTATACTTTCTGTAAAAACTTACATCTGTATAATATTTTGAATTTTAAAATAGTGTGTATTGGGATGATCTTAAGCCAGAAATAAAGGCCGCCTGCCTAAATGATTTAGGGAGAAATCATAAAAAAAGGCTGCCTCTTAAGGAGACAGCCCAAGGAAAACTGAAAACTAGCCTAACACCATAATTCATGAGGCAAGGGAATAGGAATCCCCTCCCCTAATTCTGTTTATTTTGTATTGTTGAGGCAGAATATTCTGGAGTTAGAGTTGCTTTAATAGCCTCTATTTCAGCCTTTAAACCTTCCAATTCAGTTAGCACCTTCTTTACGGTTCCATTCTCAGCCAGAAGTGCTTGAATCTGTTGTTGTTGGGAATCAATCTCCTCTTGTTGTTCTTTGATGGCATTCACCAGCATGTAGACTAATGCAGTTCCATCATAGGAGAGTTGATCAGGAAAATCTTCTGTCCCTATTTCCTCCACCATATAAGGGGCTATCTGTTGGATGTCCTGGGCTATGATTCCATAGTAGATCTTCCCATCTTTTACGTACCCCCCTTTCCCGTTGTAGCTAAATGACTTAGGTTGGATTTGTAGTACTTCGTCTAATCCATCAGTAAAAGGACGAATGTTTTCCTTTACTCTAGCATCAGAGAAGGTAGCCCAAGCGCCACCGCCGGGTTTACCTGCTGAGCCATTGACAGATAGATTTTGGGTAGGCGCATTTGTATTAACTCCTACCCTTCCATTATCCCTGATGGTTACCCTTGAAATACCGTCAGTCTGGAAATCGTATGCATTATTGGTATAAAAAACGAAGGGAGCAGACCCTCCTACAGGTGCTATTAGGTGTAGGCTTCTGTTTTCTCTGCTTGTAAAGGAGGCCAGTCGCTGACTATCAACATTTCCCCATACCTGGAATTTACTTGCAGGAGCAGTAGTCCCTATTCCTACGTTTCCATTGTACTGGATGGTCATCTTAGAATCAGAGATATCAGCATTGGCTGCCATGGAGTTATCCCCTGTAGTCCCTTCCAGGGCAAAGTGGAGTTTAGCCCTACTCCAGCTTCTAAGTCCTTCAGCTATGATGGCTGTCTTTTGTGCTCTTTCTACAGATCCGTTTGGCGTTCCTAAATACAGAGTGGCATCTCCATTTTCTCGCGTGGTAGAGATGGACGCTGATACATTAGTTCCGCCACCTACTTGAAATTTATAGGCTGGTTTATTGGTCCCCACTCCTACATTTCCTCCATTGTCATTCAAGAGTACGTTGGAAGTACTTTTTCCCCCTCTTATATATGTATGCTCATCCTCACTATGATGGAAGTGGGTTACTCTATCTGTTCCTCTTAGGGCCATGGTTCCCCAGGCTCCGGTTCCTCTATCTACGTCCAGGCTAGCCCTAGGGGTACGTAGTCCTATTCCTAATCCAGTAAGATTTAGGGTCATCTTATCTGCTCCCCTAATGTTGAAGTCATAGTCCCTATTGGAATTTAGCGCTAGTGTACTTCCCTCTATCCCTAGCCCATAAGAATTCTGTGAGTTACTTCCGCTTTGATGTAAAAGGACTTGAAAATCTGTAAAATCGTTGAAGCTGGTTAAGCCGGCAGAATCTGTACCCACATTATTCCTAAGTTGAAAGACTGATCTTGGATTACTTGTGCCTATTCCCAGCCTTCCTTCACCTGTCAATCTCATATGCTCCGTATAGGTAGTCCCATCATCTACTCTGAAGATGGTATGCCCTCCCCCTAGTTGAGTATTACCTGTAAGGTAGTTACTGCCACTTGTATGTGGAAGCCATGTCCGGGCTCTATCATTTTCATCAGAGATCATCAGTCCCCCAGTCTGGTCGTCATTTCCTGTAATTTGAATTTTTGCAAGTGGGTTAGTTGTCCCTAGTCCTAAACTCCCTTCTCCGGTAAGTCTCATATGCTCCGTATAGGTAGTCCCATCATCTACTCTGAAGATGGTATGCCCTTCACCCACTTGAGTATCCCCTGTGAGATAGTTACTACCGTTTGTATACGGAAACCATGTTTGAGCTCTATCT
>JBCBKZ010000932.1:0-2044 GCA_038520955.1 Bacteroidota bacterium
TACATCTCTTTTTCTCAAATTTTTTTGTGGAAAAACAGACTATTTTCTCTCTCATATTTAGTAGTTAAGTATCAATGTTTTACTGAGAAATTATGAATAGTTTCTTAGTTGAATATTTTTGCCATAAAATACCGCTACTGAAAAATCAGTAAGTCAAAATTTATCTATCGAAGCTTAAAATTTTAGGGCTAAATGCCTGATTTATGGGAAAGTACTGACTTACAAGGCTTTATTAGGGGAATTAAGATTTAGGTTCATAGATAAGTTCAGAAAATTATTATTTCCTGAATTAAATATGTTTTTAGTATTCGTTCATGAAATGTAGAAGAGGGTTGAAAAATGAAGGAGTGCAAGTGGGTTTACAAAAAATCCGATTTCCTTTGCGTTTCCGATTCAAATCTATATTTTTGGAAGGTTAATTTATTGCAACAAGTCACCAAATTAAAAGGTTTTCAGACATGGCTAAAGCACAAAAATCATCGGGTGAGCAAGTGAAAGCTGCCAGCCCTCTTAAAGCACTATTTCCAGTGCTAGCAGTTGCTGCATGCTTCATTTTAGCATTCGCAGTTTTCTATCTTTTCTTCGGTAGCCCGGCTAACTTTGAGGAAGGGGAAGCCAGAGCTCAGGCATATCAGGCTTGGGTAGACGGAGGACAAGTAGGAGAAGAACCGGAAAGTCCTACTATGGGACACCCTAAAAACTTCTTCGGAGTTGTTTACAAAGGTGGATTCGTAATTCCTTTCGGTATCGGACTTATGTTAACCATGTTAGCATTCACCATAGAGCGCGCCATCACAATTTTCCGCGCTTCCGGAAAAGGAAATATTGACGTATTCGTAAAGAAAGTACGTCGCATGCTGGCAAATGGTGAGATAGACAATGCCGCTAAGGCTTGTGATGCTCAGCAGGGATCAGTAGGAAATGTTATTAAAGCAGGTCTACGTAAGTACCGTGAAATGGTAGACCACACAGGATTGGAAAAAGAAGCTAAGAAAGCAGCTATCCAGGCAGAACTGGAAGAGGCTACTATGCTTGAACTTCCAATGCTGGAAAGAAACTTACCTATCCTCGCTACTACTGCCTCTTTAGGTACACTTGTAGGTCTGATCGGTACGGTAATCGGTATGATTAAAGCCTTCCTCGCACTTGGTGCAGGTGGTGCTCCTAACGCAGCTGAACTTTCAGTAGGTATCTCTGAGGCCCTTGTAAACACGGCCATCGGTATCACCACTTCAGCTTTCTCTATCCTGTTCTACAACTTCTTCACTACGAAGATAGACGGTATGACATATGCCATGGATGAGGCTGGATACAGCATAGTACAGACTTTTGATGTGAGAAATTAACATAATAGCCAGAGACTCAAGATGAGTTTCTGGCTTCTTTTTGTTTTTCTCAATCATTAAAAATCTATTCCTATGGCAAAAAAACCAAAGAGAGGAGCACCTACTATCGACATGACTGCCATGGTGGACGTAGCATTCTTGCTACTCACCTTCTTCATCCTGACTACTACCAAGTTTAGAGAAGACCAGTCCGCTGAGGTAGATACTCCATCATCTGTATCCTCACTTACCCCCCCTGATAAGGGATTAATGACCATATCTGTAGATAACGAAGGAAGAATTTTCGCTGGATTCTCAGATATTGGCACAAGAGAGGCAGCTATCCAAAGAATGATAAGTGATGAGTTCATCACAGGAGAGATTTCTGAAAATGGATACAAATCATTTGTCTCACTTGAAGACTTTGGGGTAACGCTTGATAAGGGAGAATTTGTTAAATGGTTAAATCTTCCCGATTCAGAAAAAGAAGAATATGTCCAGGAAGGAATGACAGCTGTAGCAAGAGATACGCTTACTGGAGCTGGAAATGACCTGAAACTGTGGATTAGAGCCGGACGCCTTGCAGATCAGCGTATGCGTTTCGCGATCAAAGGGGATATAGATGCTTCCTACAAAGAGATAGGAGACGTCATCTCTACTCTACAAGACTGGAATATTAATCAATTCAGTTTGATTACTGAACTGGAAGAGGGTCCTTC
>JBCBKZ010000933.1:0-2037 GCA_038520955.1 Bacteroidota bacterium
ATATGCACCAGAAGTGGAGTGTAAGGTGTGTGTTACAGCCCAACACAGAGAAATGTTGGATCAGGTGCTAGAGCTATTTAATATCCAACCGGATTATGATCTCGACATCATGAAGGCTAACCAAAGTCTGTATGAGGTTACTTCCAGGATCTTATTGGGATTGAAAGAAGTACTTTCCGACTATCAGCCCGACCATGTGTTTGTGCACGGGGATACTACTACTACCATGGCTAGTTCTCTGGCCGCCTTCTACCAGCAAATTAAGGTTTGCCATGTAGAGGCAGGGCTTAGAACTGGAAATTTACTGGCTCCCTATCCAGAAGAGGCCAATAGAAAACTTACAGGTGTACTGACAGATATCCATTTTTCACCAACTATTTCTGCACGAGAAAACCTTTTGAAAGAAGGATATAAGGAAGAGAGTATACATGTAACCGGGAATACAGTTATAGATTCTCTCCAGTGGGTAGTGAAAAAACTGGAAACAGATGGGTATGCTGCAGAAGTAAGAGCGCAAATAGCTGAGCTGGGTTATGAGTATAAAGAGAATAGAAAAATGATCCTCGTAACTGGCCATAGAAGAGAGAACTTTGGTCAGGGATTTCAGGAAATATGTGAAGCGTTGCTACAATTAGCAGAGGCCTATCCTGAAGTAGATATCGTATATCCGGTCCACCTGAATCCGAATGTCCAGGGAATAGTGTATGAAAAGCTGGACCACTTATCTAATATCTATCTCCTTCCTCCTCTTGGGTATCTACCCTTTGTGGACTTAATGAACAGGAGTTATCTGGTTCTGACTGATAGTGGAGGGATACAGGAAGAAGCCCCAGGACTGGGTAAACCTGTATTAGTCATGAGAGAAACTACAGAAAGACCAGAAGCAGTAGCTGCAGGTACTGTAAAGCTGGTAGGAACCGATAAGGAGAGAATATATCTTGCTGTAAAAGAGTTATTGGAAAATGAACTGTCCTATGCCCAAATGAGTCAGGCTAATAATCCTTATGGGGATGGATTAGCTGCCAAAAAAATAGTTGAGTTTTACCTTTCTAAGCAACCCGCTTTAATCGCTTAGGAGATAGTTTTGTGTTTGCATTGTCATGAAAATCAATGATGTATATAAAATTTCTGATCGGCCGCTTATCATGGCCTCTACAGGAAGTCTCAATTGGTCCAAGCTCAAAAACCCTGGCCCTGAGAAAGCTTATCTTCTGGTCCATCCCATGTGGAACTTTTCCTGGACCAGCCTAAGGTTATACTATAAACTGGCAAAACAACTGAAAAGAAATGGCATAGAAATGATTCTCCTTCATAACAGTGAAGAAGAATATCGATTTGGAAAAACCTTTGGGTTCCGATCTTACCTCATCAATCAAAACATCCACGCGTGTGAGCATAACTTCATTATTCAGGATGAACTGGACAAAGAATATGATGCCTCATATATAGCAGCTGCCAAAAAATATAAACGTATCCATTTGGCTGAAGAGGTAGATAATCTTTTTGTGATTACCTATTTCTGGCCAGACGTTCGGGATGAACACGGCTTTTGGGATTTACATGGATTTGAACCACGTATTCAACACGCCAAATTTAACAAGGAGAGAATTTCTTCAAGTGAAATCAGTACTATTCTGAACCGAAGCCATTGTGGACTAGCCTTATCAAAAAAAGAAGGAGCTATGTGGGCATCTATGGAATATCTCCTGACAGGCCTTCCCATCGTAACTACCCCTTCCATTGGTGGGCGGGATTTTTTCTTTGATGACAGGTTTGTGCTGGAGGTAAAAGATAAACCAGCTGCTGTAAAGGAGGGAGTAGAAGAGATTAAGAGCAGAAAAATAGATCCTACTTTTGTGAGAAGTGAGACCCTTCAGAAAATTTTTAAGTACAGAGAGAAATACTATGAGTTGTGTGTACACCTAGCTCAGGAAGAAGCTAAGGTTACAGCCTTTCCTTCCTATGAAGAATTTTCAGATTATGTCTGGGGAGGGGAGGGTATTTTTAAACTTAAGATGATGTAAACAGAAAAGAAGA
>JBCBKZ010000934.1:0-2035 GCA_038520955.1 Bacteroidota bacterium
GATGTGCTAGCTTCAATTAAATCAGCGGACCTACCGCTGGAGGACTTGGTCAATATGGCAGAGGAATTATTAGCTCCCTGATTTATTATACTCTCCCTTTACTTAGGGGCTGATATTTTCTGGTTATTTCATTTCTCCTCCCTCTTATTTCATCTTCCTTTTTCCCATGAAAATGTCAGAACAAACTTTTCTTCTGATTCTGTGAAAACCTTTCATTAGGGTAACTTCCAAGCTTTTCAGGCCATAAATGCGTATATTAAAGAAAGGAGGCGCTGATATGCAGGATAAAATGAAAAAAGTCGGGATGTTTTTGGTGGCCTTGCTCTTGTTAATGCAACATAGGGTAATGGCATTCGTGAGTGCTGTGACTTCCAAAGGGAAATTATATGCTGATGAGCCTCCCGGCATACATAAAGAAGGCTATCATGAGCGCTTCCAGGCTACCATCTTCCATGAGAAGGGAGAGGAGAAGATTCTCATTCGGGCATATCTGTACGCGGCACGTAACCACCCCCAGGAAAGACAACAACTGGACGCGGCCCTTCATTTCTGGAACAGCCAGAGCGAACGCTTTGCTTACAGAGTTGGCAAAAAAGGGAAGGAAAAATATTACCCAATTGTATTTGATCTGGTGGAGGCGCCGGGCTACTATAATGAAAGTGGGTTCTTTCTTCCTGAGCCTGATGTGAGTGAAGGATTGCTAATCCCTATAGAGATAGTTCCGGATAAGGCCATGAAAAAACTTCAGAAGCTGATGGATAACCATTCTCCTATAGTAGGGTATGCGTCTGATAAGATCTATATATCAGCCAATTATTCCGATCTGATGGAGATAGGACTGCATGAAACGGGGCATAAGTTAGGTGCTGGCCATTCTGAAGACGGGGTCATGGCCCATGCGGTAGACCTCATCCATATGTCTGTGCATAAGCAGAATATAAGGGAGATCTTACGGGTAGCAGGCCTTGCGGCTCGTCCCAAGGAAGTAAAAAAAGGATTTGGGATAGACTCTCCTAATGTATTCGTCCTACATGACGGGAAGATTCCCAAGCACTTCTTCAAGTTTGGGAAGGTAGTCAAGTGGAAGGGGTCCACTAGGCACAAAAAAGAAGTCGCTCACTATTTAGCGAGCGACTAGTTTCTTAAACGTGGCTGGTAAAGCTTAGTGTACTACCACAAAAGCTCCTTTACCCTCACCTGCGCGTCCGTTTCTGCTAAGCGAAGTTTTCACATTGTTTGCTTCTTGACGAGTTTGAATCGCCCCGTAAACAACAGCAAATAACCTACGACCTCCTACCTGCTTTACGCGGACAAAGGTGGTATAGCGGTTATACTTACTTCTGAAATTGTTAGCAGCATCTTCAGCCTTACACAGATCACTGTAGGAAGCTATCTGAACACCGAAAGAGTTCGGAGTTACCGGTCTGTAATCACTAGAGTAAGAAGTGTTTACATTCAGGCTTCCAGAAGCTGACGCACAGTCAGTAATACCTGGAACTGGAAATGTGTTGTCTCTGGCATTTCCATTACCTTGATTCGGATCTAGCCCATCATCAAAATTATTACCAGGGTTTACACCAGTGTTACCGCCGTTCCCGTTAGCCATTTCAAAACGGCTTCTAAGAAGGTTATAGTCCTGGTTGAGTTTTTCCAGTTCACTTCTGAGGTTCGCTGTTTCTGTTTGCAGCATACGCTTCTCATTATCTGAGGTGCTGTATACCTGCTGCAAACGCGCATAGGTTTGTTCCAGCTCTTCGTTACGCTGTCTGAGAAATGCATTTTCTCTGTCTAGTCTCTCGAGTTCAGCACGAAGTTTCTTCTTGCTGCGTATTTTAGTGTCTTGAGCTTCTGCATTAGGAAGCACAAAAAGCACCAACGCTAACCCGAAGAGGATGATTTTTGCAGTCTTCATAGAGCATGTCGAGTTGTAAGTGGAAACAATTAAAATCAAATAGGATGTTAGCAATTTAGTACAAAAAGTTAGACATCCTGCTTGATAGATTAAATCAATATGTAGCTTTATAAATAAATCGTA
>JBCBKZ010000935.1:0-2018 GCA_038520955.1 Bacteroidota bacterium
CTATTTTGATTTCCTCGAGGAAATCAAAATAGATGAGATCCTCTTCTTTCAAGGAAAACTGGATCTGAGCTCCAAGGATGAGCTATTTAACCCCTTTCATGCCAACAATATTTATTTCTCCATCCAAAACTTTGAAGTAGACTCTTCTTCCATCAGTAATCTGCAAAAACCATTCTTTGCTGATACCATTACCCTGGATATTGAGGTGCAACCTTATGCCATCTACTTCCCGGACAGGAAGTATGAACTTACGTTTAACGATATTCGCTTATCTACTTCAGACTCTTTACTTCAGATAGCAGGAATTAAACTTACTCCTACGGAGGATGAAACAGGCTCATCTGTAGATCTAACTTTATCTCTACCAGCACTTACCCTGGAAGGGATAAACTTTACAGAAATCTATCTGGATAGGATTGTCAACCTAAAAAGGGTCCGACTGGAAAAGCCGAATATCCAGTTATTTCAAAATAAGGCTCTGCAACGAAATGAGGATGTTTCTTCCAACTTTAGCGGGATAGATCAACGAAAGATTATCGCCTCAGACCCTTTTCCGGGAATCAAGGACATCTTCAAAGCTATTAACATAGAAGAATGGGGCCTCTCTCATGGTACCTTCTCCTTTTTCAGCCCGGTCAACTCAGGCATAGCCATAGCGGATTTTTCCCTCTATGCAGAAAATTTCCAGTTACATGAGAATTCCTACAGAGACCTGGACAATGGCTACCTATTTAATGAAGAGCTGGCCATCTCAGCCAGAAATTTTGAAATCCCCCTGTCTGATACAGCCATGTATAGGCTAAAGACTACTGAAATAGGCTTTTCTACTTCAGAGCAATTAATCTATGTGGATAGCCTGCAGTTAATTCCTAAATATGACAAGCAAGAGTTTAGCATCAGGACAGGGGTAATTACAGATAGGTTTGAGCTGGATGTCAACAGAATAGAGGTAGGTGGGTTTGATTTCCCAGCCTTTCTGAGAACAGCGGCTATTAAGGCTACCAGTGTACACGCCATACATCCGGACTTCCGCGTGTATAAGGATATGCGCTGGCCATTCCCTGTGGGTAAACGTCCAGACCTGCCTCAAACCACCCTGAGAAAGCTAAGCTTCCCTTTCCACCTGGACACGGTGCTTGTTTCTGATGGATCCATCCACTTTGAGCAAAGGGTAGCTAAAACTGCTAACCTGGCGAGATTCTCCCTCACCCATATGGATGCTGACATCTTTTCCATCACCAATGATCCCTTATTCGTAGCTCAAGGTGCTACCACACAATTAGCTGCCCATATGTACGTGATGGATAAGGCAGAATTAGATGTAAATATTTCCATGCCTTTGGGAGATACCGCTAACTACCATACCTTTAAGGGAGCTTTAGGACCCATGCCGGCAGATAGTCTGAACCCCATACTAGAACCTATAGCCTTTTTGACCATCAAAAGCGGAGACATTCAGAAAATAGACTGGGACTTTGAAGCTAATAATCAGTCCAGCAGAGGGAAAATGCGCTTCCATTATAATGACCTAAAAGTGTCATTGTTGAATAAAAAAGAAGGGAAAAAGCAAGGATTTGGTGGGTTCCTGGGCTCTACCCTTGCTAACACCTTTGTGGTAAGGAGAAATAATCCTACCCTGAGAATCATGCGCGTAGGAAGGATAGCCTTTGATCGGGAGATCAACAAAGCCTTCATTACCTACTGGATTAAATCTGTCGTATCTGGTATGCAGTCCAGTGTCGGCCTCCACAAGAAAGATGAGAAGTTCAGAATCCTTAAAGACAATAAGAAGGAGAAGGAAGCTATCTAAGGTAGGTCCTCCATGCGCACTCCTTAAAGACAAGACAGACGAACAGGAAATTCTTATCCATATCAGTACACTTTTTCCATACCCCGGTACAAGTCTTGAGAGCGGATCATCGCTTAAGAGGTAAAGTTTATCTAGCCGGGCATGTATTCTATCAGGTAACCTTATAGAAAAAACGAAAAGATTCGTATTTTAAAGGGTAACGACATAG
>JBCBKZ010000936.1:0-2018 GCA_038520955.1 Bacteroidota bacterium
TTTGGCATCTTTGGCAACATTATTGGGAGTATTAGTATTCAGTTTATTTAACGCTTATTATGAAAATCTTTGTTCTTATCATCCTGAGTGGAATTACGCTAGGTTTGTCTGCAGACCCTACTGATCCTATTGGTGGGAAAAACAGACAAGGAGCAGATGTTTATTTTAGATATGAGCAGGAAAGCGTAAAGGAATTCAGAGAATATTATGATTTTCAGCGTCCTGATAACCTGAATATCTCTCAGCCTACTACTCCCGCTGTAGGTACTGGTACAGCCCCCAAGCTGGACTCTTACTTCAAAAATGGCCAGTTGGTATTTATAGATGCAGACCCTGCCTTGGGTCAGATGATAGAAAAGCATAAACTTATTAATGAGCGCACCAAAACTGCTCAGGGATTTAAAATCCAGGTGTACATGGGTGCCAGTAGAAGTGGGGCTACAGCTGCACAAGCCAAAGCATTAAGACTATACAGCCACCTGAAGACTCGTATTACTCACTCTAATCCTACCTACCGAGTAAGAATGGGGAATTTCTTAAGGAAAGAAGAAGCAGATTTATTTGTGAGAGAGGTGAGAGGGTTTTTCCGCCAAGCCCTGGTAGTTCCTTCTATGGTAGAAATTCCAAAGAATATGCCTGGCGATCAGTATTATTATGATCGTAACTAGGTTCCTATTAGCAGGCTTCCTACATACATAGCGTAAATTGAAATCAGGATCCATCCTTCCCAGGCCTTGATGATTTTATCTCTGAAGATAAAAAAGGCCACTATGGTAACTACTACCAGGACAGGTATGGCATTGCTTAGCATGGACTCAGGTACTGTTACCAGACCCATCAGTCTAGGTAGACCCATGACAGCAAAAATATTGAAGATATTGGATCCCAGGATGTTTCCCACTGCTATATCCGCATTATTATTTTTGAGGGCCATGATGGAAACCACCAATTCCGGGAGAGAAGTCCCAAAGGCTACTGCGGTCTGAGCAATGTATTCTGTGCCTATAGAGAGGATATCTGCCAGGTTTTTAATGGACTCTACATTCCATTTGGCAGAGAAGTAGATAAATATGCCACTTATGACGAGTACCAGCGGTTGAGTCCAGTTAAAGGGAGGGACATCTTCTCTATCCTCTTCCAGGTTTTTAGGTTTATTCTGGAAAAAGATGACTCCCAGATAGCTAACGATAGCCAGTAAGAAGATAATGGCTTCTAGCTTGGAGAATATGCCATTCCAAACAAACACTATCAGTAAGAGAGTAGCCCCCATCATCATAGGGAGATCTACCTTCATGATGTTGAAGTTCAGTTCTATTCTTCTGGCAATGACCCCCATGACGCCCAGGACCAGGCAGAGATTAGCTATGTTAGAGCCCACCACATTCCCTAGCACCAGATCCGGCACTCCCTGAGACACGGCAAGTGCAGAGGTAACCAGTTCAGGCAAGGAAGTACCTATGGCTACAAGTGTGACTCCCACTATGAAGGAAGGTATCCCAAGGTGGATCCCCAAGTTTTCTGAAGCCTTAATGAAGAAGTCTGCTGCAAAAATTAATGTGGCCAAAGAGAACAAAAAGACTACCGCCCATATTAACAATCCGGACATAAATAATGCTTAATGCTGAGCAAATTAAGAAAACTATTAAGGTTTGATGGGTTTTTTATGAAGCAACTTCATGCACTGAAAGAATTGTCCTTTATAACATGAAGAGGGATGCTTCAGCTAGTAGAGACTGAGTTTGATCAAGAGTTGTTTGCTTGCTTACGCAAAAAATGGTCCTGGGATTCAAAATAGTAACGGCTGCCATAAAAGAATGGCAGCCGCACCTACTATCGCTACATTTGTTAATTGTTCGCGCACAGAAAACTGAGCCTTGTTTCTGTGCCTATTTCTATTTCCTGATTGGGGTCGTCTACTGTATTTTCATTTACAAGAATAGAGAATCCTTTTTGCTCAAAAGAACGTAAAGCATTCTTGAAAATACGCTCTGGGTTCAGTTTGTACCTTCTTTTCATTC
>JBCBKZ010000937.1:0-2003 GCA_038520955.1 Bacteroidota bacterium
GCTGTAATCAGCAAAGCCCCTAACATCTGTAAAATACCAGAAGCCTTGCTCAGTGGCAAAGGCCTGTGCCTCTACTTCATACACCACCAAATCAGCAAACCCTTCCACAGACTGTTCAAAAACGATGAAGTCTGCAAAACTTCTGTTCTCCTCAATATAAATAGCCCCTTTTAGTTTACAAATGTCTATTTGCTGCGTTTCTTCCGTGGGTTCTTCTACAGCATTTACCTGGAAGAATCACAAGGGTTATCAGATTTTTCCGTATTTTTTTCAGACTATCAGTCAGCCGCGGGCTGCAGAAATTGATATATCCAAACTAACTCTATCGCAAAATTTTACCCTGAATTTTCAAGCTATTCCTAAGAGCCGGGATAAATCGGCCGAAGGAGGCTATTTCTCTGATTTAGTCAGTAACAGGGTATGACGGATTACATTCAAGTTTCAATACAATCCTCTCCGGATTTACAGGAAGCGCTTATGGCGGTCCTGGCAGAAGCAGGCTTTGAGTCTTTTGAAGAACAGGCAGAAGCCCTACTGGCTTACATCCCCTCTAAGGAGTTTGAGCAAGCGCAGTTTTCAGCAAGCCTTGCCCCTTTTTCACTGAAAGAATCTGCCATCCAACTGACCCGCATTCCGGCTGCCAACTGGAATGCCGTTTGGGAATCTAATTTCCCTCCCATTGAGATAGATGAGTTTTGTCAGGTGATCGCTTCCTTCCACACGCCTAAGCCTTATTTTACCTACACTTTGTGGATAGATCCTAAAATGGCCTTCGGTACCGGGCACCATGAAACCACCCGTTTGATGATCAAACAGATGAAAAATCTGGAATGGACGGGTCTGTCTGTACTGGATATGGGGTGTGGAACAGGAATTTTAGGAATTCTTGCCTCAAAAATGGGGGCTAAAGCCATAACAGGCATAGATATTGACGAAAATAGCACTGAGAACAGCCGGGAAAACGTTCTACTAAATGGAGGCATCTCCATGGACATTCATACCGGTGATGTTACTGCCATCCCTACTGCAGCAATGTATGATGTCATTCTGGCCAATATCAACCGGAATGTCCTGCTCGCAGACATCCATCATTATAAAGAGCACCTACCTAGTGGAGGCTATCTGCTGTTAAGCGGTTTTCTCTCGTCAGATCAGACGCAGATGGAATCTTGTTTATCGGAAAATAGCCTGGAAATTATAGGTAAAGAGAAGGAAGGAAACTGGGAGGCATGGATTTGCCAAAAATAGAGAAATGAGTGGATACAGCATCTTTCTATGGCGGCAAATCCCACAAAGGAGAAACCCTAAGGCGAAAGTGCAAAAGGAAACATCTCATAAGTGAAGAGAGGAAGTAGCCAGCTTGATGAAAGGTTTCTCACAGAATGAAAAAAATAACAGCTAATAGATCATATTCTCAGAAGCAGATGATCATGAAACAAATCAGCATAATAGGAAGCTTTCTGCTGTGCCTGCTACTTAGCAGCCATGTGGTAGTGGGTCAAAAAATTAAGCCTTTTCCTGAAGATCCTGTGGAGTTCCAACAGGCTTTTACCAGTGCCATTTCTGCTGAAAGGGGAGAAATAGCCAAGATGGTAGAGCCCGGCTTCTCTACGCTTTGGAACTCAGGGCAGGTGCCTCTGGACCTTAAACTTCGCTTCATAGAGCAGATCAATATGATGCGGACCAAGCCTTTTTCACTTACGCCTACCATAGCTAATTATGCAAGGGCGTTCACGGCTCTCTATGATGGGACTAACTTTGTGAAGCTGGATCCGAAGGAGTATCTGGACGTATCCATGCAGGCCCTTTCTGAGCTGAATGATGAACGGATGAACTTTTATCTGCTGAACTTCATCAAATACCTACCTGAAGGCATAGCCTCCAAGCATAGAAAATTTGCCTGGAAAACGACTCAGGCAGATCCACACATGGATTTCATAGAAATAGGGGAGAAAGATGATAAGTATATGGCGCCGGTTGTCCGCTTCGACAAGACTGACCTC
>JBCBKZ010000938.1:0-1998 GCA_038520955.1 Bacteroidota bacterium
ATTGTTAAGCCATCATTACGGAAAGATATTTTGTGAAGATTTCTTTTGCCTTCTGAGTAAGGTAAAAGTGTTTGAGTGCCCCGGTTCGTTAGGACTGGGGTTTTTTCATTGATCAAGCCAGTTCTTAAAAGCTTGTACCTTCTGCTTACTCACAATGATCTCATCATCTTCACAGTGTGAAAGTTTTACTTTCAGCCGGCTATTAGAATAGGAAATAATGTCTTCTATGGCTTCGAATCGGGCTATATACTGTCGATTTATCCGGAAGAATATAGCTGGATCTAATAGCTCTTCCAGTTCACCTAAAGTCTGCTGGATGATAAAGCGTTTTCCTTCTCGGGTTTTGAGGAAACTCACTTTGTCTTCCGCATAGAAGTAATTGACCTGATTGATTTCTACAGAAAGTAGATGTTCTCCCTTTTTGACAATAAATCGGGATTTGTAGGATGGCTGCTGAACCTGGGACATGAGGGTCTTCAAGAGCGCGGGATCTATGGCTGTCGGTGCTTCTTGTTTAACATGAAGCTTGACAAATTTGTCTAGTGCATTAGCCACTGAATCAAAGCTAAGTGGCTTCAGTAAGTAGTCTATACTATTTACTTTGAAGGCCCTGATTGCGTATTCATCGTAGGCAGTCGTGAAAATAACTGGTGCTTTTATTTGGGACTGCTCAAAGATCTGAAAACTGATCCCATCAGCTAACTGAATATCCATAAATATCAGGTCTGGCATTCCATTTTGCTGAAACCACTTGACCGCTGATTCTACAGAGTCTAATCTGGCCAGTACCTGTATATGCTGCTCATATTCGTGAACCAGCTCCTGCAACCTGTCTGCTGCTAATGGTTCATCTTCTACTATAACTATGTTCATACCTTCTGCAAGCTAAGTAAGGGGATTTTTACCGTGAAGCTATCAGCATTTTCCAACACTTCCACAATTTTGTTTGCCAGGTACTGATACCTCTCCTGAATGTTTTTGAGCCCTAGTCCGGTAGAAACTATTTGCCCTTGTTTTTTCTGGAGGTTGTTTTTTACCACTATATGCTCCTCTTCATCCAGGTACATTTCTACTGTCAACGGCTTATCCTTAGAGACAATGTTATGCTTTATGGCATTCTCAAGTAACAACTGAAGCGTGAGGGGAGCCACCATCTTATCTTCATCTTCCGGAAGTTTTAAGTCTACCTGTAGATTCTCTCCATGCCTAATCTGTAGTAGATGGAGGTATCCTTTGGTAAACCGGATCTCATCAGCCAGAGAAATTAATTCTTTCTCAGAATTCTCCAGCACAAAACGGTATGTATGAGATAGGTGCTGGATAAACTCAGCTGCCTGATCCTGATCCTTATATACCAAAGCTGTAAGGCTATTCAGGCTGTTAAATAGGAAATGAGGATTTAACTGATGTTTAAGAGATGAGTATTGGGAGATCAATTGAGACCTTTTCAACTTCT
Source organism: Bacteroidota bacterium (assembly GCA_038520955.1). Classification (GTDB taxonomy): domain Bacteria; phylum Bacteroidota; class Bacteroidia; order J057; family J057; genus JBCBKZ01. The sequence goes on from JBCBKZ010000938.1 coordinate 1,457, forward strand.
CAGCTTTTAAATCTGCCTCTCGCCAGTACCTGAGGAAGGTAGCACTATGTACAATTAGCGTGATGACAAATGTGATGGAAAGAACTTGATAGAGAAACTGGGGTACAGCGGCATTATAGTACGCCATGTCTTTCCCTATGTAAAGGACGTAGAATACATACCCGAGCAACCATGCAGCACTTAACGTATAGGCCATCATAAGGGTACTTCCAATAAGGAGCCTGAGTAGGGGTTTTTCTATCCAACTTACAAACCTATCAAGGCTGTTTGCAACGAATCCATTTCCTTCCCACATGACTACTGCAATAGCAGAGGCAAAGATCCATTGTATGGTATAGTCTGCGGGATGTGGCCTGGTAATCAAATTGAATACCAGGCCAAAGAGGATGTATACCACAACTCTTAATGGAAATGCTTTTTTACTTCTTATCAATAAAAGATCCTTCCACATAACTATCGCTTATTAATTGTGTCAATAAGGTAGAATAAACTAGTTGCTTCCTCCACAGTACCCAATATAACCTTCATTCATCTCTTTTCCC
>JBCBKZ010000939.1:0-1989 GCA_038520955.1 Bacteroidota bacterium
CATTTTCACACCACCGAAAAAGAACAAACGAAAGCATGAATAAGACCATATGGTTGACGCCTATCCGCTGGATCTGGTGTAGATACTCTACCAGATACTTGATCCCTATTCTGAATCCCAATTGAATGGGAACGGGTTTCGCATCCTCATCTTCCTCCAGCACTACATATAGCGGCTGCATAAAGGGCTTATCGTACTCGCTGGTTTTGGCTACCAATTCTCTGTAGTGAGAAATAGCATACAACTGTTCTCCTGTGTTTCTGGGGTAGGACATCCATCCATCTGCATGTTCTGCATTCCATTCCAGGCTTTGGCGACTGTAGCCCGTTACCATCATAGGGATTTTAGGCCCCACAGCTTTGGGAAGAGAATCCATCTGCCCTCCTAAGGTTCCAAAGTGGTTATTCTCAAGTACGGGAAAGGATTCCTGGGCTGTACGTATGTAGGTAAAGGCGTCCCGGAACAACTCACTTCTTTTCTCAAACTCTACGCCCATAGCGGGATACTCATCTGGTCGGTCTCCGGAAGCAATGCCCATGATGAACCTTCCTCCAGACAACTGATCGACGGAAGCCGCTGATTTGGCTACATTGGCAGGGTGGTGAAGCGGAAGTGCCAGGCTACCTATCCCCAAGGCTATCTCTGAAGTTTGACCTGCCAGAAACCCTAAATAGGTAAATGGATCAAAGGTTTGTCCTGCATCTCCAAAGGGAGGAACATTGAAAGGGATGTCTCTTACCCATAAGGCTTTGAAGCCAGCTTGCTCGGCTAGCTGTACCCTTTGTAGGTGGTCCTTCATGCTAGGCACAGGACCTTGCCAATAATTCTCTATGGGGACTACTAGCCCTATGCTCAGTTTCCCGGCCTGGAAAACGCTATTATAGCCTTTATTGATAGATTCGAATTTGTTCATGCTAGTTGAATCCGTCAAGTACATTCTTCCCTATGACTTTTCCGCTTTCCTGTTGAGTATGAGCCTCTTTCAAGTTCTCCACATTCAATTTACCTAAGTTATTGGTAACTGTGGACTGGAGAATTCCATTATCCAGAAGTTCTGCGACTCTATTCAATAATTCATGCTGTTTCATAATATCTGCTGTCTTAAACATGGGACGGGTAAACATCATCTCCCAACTGAAGGTAAGTGCTTTTAGCTTTCCAGGCATAATGTCCAGGCTGGAAGGATCATCTATGAGCGCTACATGTCCCCTGGGCTGAATGAGTTCCAGGATAGCAGGGAAATGCTGCTCAGTACCATTTAGAGAAGCGACATACTTAGGAGAAATGCCTAATTCTTTCAGTTGATCTACTAAGGACTCTCTGTGATTGATCACTAGGTCAGCTCCCATTTTTTTGGTCCATGCTATGGTTTCTGGGCGTGAGGCCGTTCCTATGACGGTAAGTTCAGTTAACTAACTGGCAAGCTGAGAAAGAATAGAACCTACTCCACCTGCAGCACCTATGATGAGGATATGTTCTCCCTTACCTCCTCCTTCTTCGATCCCTAAACAATCAAACAAGAGCTCCCAGGCAGTTATGGAGGTTAGCGCCATCCCTGCGGATTCTGCAAAGCCCATACTCTTGGGTTTTCTCCCTACAATGCGCTCATCTACCAGATGGAATTCAGAATTGGTGCCTGGTCGAGTGATATCCCCAGCATAATAAACTTCATCACCTACTTTGATGAGGCTGACTTCTTCTCCTACCTCCCTAACGATGCCTGCAGCATCATATCCTATCACACTGGCGTCTCCATTCGCAGGGGGTCTGTTGGCTCTCACTTTTACATCCACCGGATTAACGGAGATGCCCTTAACTTCTACCAGCAGATCCTTTGGACCAGGTGTAGGTTTCGCTAGATCCAATTCTGTCAGTGAGTCAGGTTCAGAGATAGGACCCGCTTGCTTGTATCCGATTGCTTTCATGTTATTCTAAAATGAAGAGATGGTTCAATTGTATTTCCTTTTTACAAAAGTCTCTATTTGAGAG
>JBCBKZ010000093.1:0-11720 GCA_038520955.1 Bacteroidota bacterium
AGTTCTATTTTATCTACATCCTGAGCATAGGTGATGTAACTGAGTCTGTTGGGGTCAAAATTCTCACAATAAAGGACATTGTAAGTAGGCCTGATCTGAAAATTTTTGACAATACTGGGAATAGGGTTCTTCTCAATGACGATGGAGGTGAAGTTGACACCATACTCACTTTTGATAGAAAAGGTTAGCCCATAGGTACTAATGTCATTTTGATCAAAATTTCTCACGATGAACTGCTTTAAGGCTAGTGCTTCCTGATCCCTGAGGGGAAGATGCCAATTCAGTTCCAGAGAGGAATGCCTCACATTAATTCCAAATTTCCCTAGTAGCTTCTCCCATCTTAGCCTATCTCGCCTGTGAATCCCCTTCACGATTAAGGACTTCCAGGGAGTCAGACATATCTTCCCAATCTTACAATCCAGACAAAGGGAACACATCGCTTTCAGGAAAGCCAGATCATAGCAGTTATTTCTCCAGTATAGGCCTAACCAGTACTGGTCGATATTCATTTTGTTCATTCCCTCATAATAGGGGAAGGCATTAAAGCTGAGATTGATAGGAGAAGAGATGTTCCGGTTATTGGTTTCTACTTCATTGCTTACCTCCTCGAATAGCTCATGTACATCTGAGGTTTCTTCATAGACATTCTCTATGGTCCGGGCAATTTTGGCTATATCCCAGGTATATATCAGGACAGGATAACGCTGGAGACTGGAGAAATTTGGAAGCCTCAGGTATAAAAACCAATAGTCCTCGGACTCTGAAGCGATGAAGTTGAGTTGTCCTGAGAATAAGGGAACTATCCTTTGTTTAGGATCTGTAATATTGACCTCCAATTTTGGGGAGTAGTCAAATATCTCCAGTATGTATAAGTAGGTAGCCCCACTCACCCAGGGAGTAGAAGGAAAGATATCAGCGGATACGTAAGAGGTGGAAATATTATGTGATTCAGGACCTCTCAGGAAAGTATAGTTGATCTCTGGGGAAGGCTCTGAAAGCGTGCTTTCTACTCCATTTGCTGGAAACAGTATGTCTTGTCTGGAACCAAAGTGAATGCTGGTGTGGCCTATGGACTCTGCCAGGTTTATGATCTTCAGCAGTTCACTTGGTGATAACACCCCTCCTTTTATTTCTATTCGTATGAGATCCTCCATAATACGGTTTCTTAGGTCAATACCTTTTTATCCTGTCCCACAACTTCCTGGATAAAACTCTTTACTTCCGGTTTACAACTTCCACACCCTAATCCGGCTCCGGAGAGTTTACACACTTCCTGAAAATCTGTGGTTCCTTCCTTAATGAGAGCCTCCAGATTACCCGTTCCTACATGATTACAGGCACAGATGATTTTCCCGAGGACTTCTTTGGGGGGACCACCGGCCCTCAATAGTTCATTTCGTTTTTGGGATAACTCAGTCTTTTCCTCAATCAGCATTTTGTACTCCGCAAACTCTGCCTTGTCTCCAATTAGAATGGCCCCCACCAGTCTATCATTTTTGACGATACACTTTTTGTAATATCGTTTACTGATATCTGTAAAGATGATCTCTTCATAGGAAGGGTCATTTTTAGGATAGTGAACTTCCCCTATACTACAAAGGGCTAGGTCTTCAAATTTCAAGATATTCAGACTGACGGATCCTCTATAGAAGGAGCATAAATCACCTGAAAGGTATTTAGCCAAGGTCTCAGCTTGTTGCTCGGCAGCGGCAGTAATTCCATACATCTTCTGTTGAAATTCTGCTATTTCTCCTATGGCAAAAATACCCGGCTCACTGGTTTGAAGATATTCATCCACGATGACGCCACGTGAACATGATATCCCACTTCCTTTGAACAGCTCTATGTTTGGTCGGGTACCTATGGCATACACCAGGGCAGTACAAGGGATGGTCTTCCCGCTTTTCAGGGTAGCCGTTAGCCCTCTGCTGGATTGATTGGGAAATATGGTATCTACTTCATTGTCAAAGAATATTTGAATCCCCCTTTCCGTCACATCCTCTGCCAGCAACCTGCTGGCAATAGAATCCAGCTGCTTGATCATCAGTCTGGAGCCACGCTGAACAATGGTAATCTGCAGCCCTATGCTTCTAAGGGCAGCTGCCAATTCCAGCCCTAACAGACCTCCTCCAATAATCAGTACGTGCTGGTGGGCCCTGGAAACGCCAGAAGAATCAAGATAGCTTTTTAAGGAGTCAGCATCTTGTCTCTCACGCATAGAGAACACGCCCTCAAGATGAAGGGGTACTTCTCTGGGGATAAAAGGGCTACTTCCCATGGCGCCAACGAGCATATCATAGGGATATGTGTTTCCCTTATCATCCGTAATGGTTTTACTTTGTCTGTCCAGAGAAACTATGGTCGTCTGTGGATGAAGGGTCAACTTCAGTTTTTTAAGCTGATGTTGCTTGATCTTTTCCAGGTCTTCCCAACTGAGATGCTCACTCACATACTCTGGCAATAAGACCCGATTATAAAATGGATAGGGTTCTTTAGAGAATACATTAATTTCGTCAGTTTTATTAAGCTCCCTATAGCGCTGAACAAACCTGAAAGCTGCTGCCCCCGCACCTATCACAACGATTCTCTGCTTTTCTTTTACAAACTTCTCTACCTCTACAACAGAATATTTGAAATCAGGTTCTTTGGAAACGGGATCATACCTATTAGCCGTCAGGTTATTGGCTCTTCCAAAATTTCTATTGAGAATTTTACCCCAATGCATGGGGAGAAAAACGACCCCAGAGCGAATGGCCTTACTGATTTTAACGGTTACCCTTACTTCTCCACGAGGACTTCTAACTATGGCAATATCTCCATCTTTAATACTCCTGAGATGGGCATCCACAGGATGTATCTCCAGAAAAGGCATAGGGTAATGCGTATTCAGTTTATTAACCTTGGCCGTTTTGGTCATACTATGCCATTGGTCCCGGATTCTCCCAGTAGTGAGAATAAGCGGAAACGACCTACTTGTAGGCTCAGAAGCTTCCTGACTTTGTTGGGGAACATTAAACTGGGCCTTCTGAGAAGGCGTATAAAACTTCTTATCAGTAAAAAGCCTCTCGGTTCCTTTATGGTCTTCAAAAGGGACCGGCCACTGAAAGGTACCTTCTTGTTTAAGTCTGGTATAGTTTAATCCAGAGACATCTATTTGGGTCCCCTTAGTTAACTGGCAATGTTCATCATACACTTCAGAGGCATTTTTATACCCAAATCCGGCATATCCCATGGCATTCGCAAACCTGGTCAGGATTTCTGCATCAGGAAGCGCCTCTCCGGGGGCATCTAACACTTTAGGTAAATAGGAGATTCTCCGGTCAGAATTGGTCATGGTCCCCTCTTTTTCTAACCATCCAGCTGCAGGAAGAAGAAGGTCCGCGAACTGGGCCGTATCAGATTTAGTAGAGATATCCTGTACGATGACAAAACGGGCCTTCTTGAGGGCTTTTTCCATCTTGTTCAGATGGGGGAGACTCACCAGAGGATTGGTACAGATGATCCAGATAGCCTTAAGCTGTCCACTATCAAGCGCATCAAACATTTGGGTAGCTGTCAATCCCGGCTTATCTGGGAGGCTGTCTACATTCCAAAATCTGGCTACCTCTGCACGATGTTCAGGGTTTCCTTGATTTCTATGAGCGGCTAGCAGGGTAGACATTCCCCCTACTTCCCTTCCCCCCATAGCGTTGGGTTGCCCCGTGAGAGAAAAAGGTCCCGCTCCAGCTTTCCCTACCTGGCCCGTCATAAGGGAGAGGTTTAATAGGGCTACGTTTTTATCTACCCCGAATGAACTTTGATTAAGACCCATGGCCCACATACTGATAAACCCCTTCGCATTGCCTATGTATGAAGCCGCTTTCCTGATTTGGTCAGTATCTATTCCACAGATGTTTGCGGCTTGTTTAATGGGGATGTCCAGGAAGAAGCTTTTATAGGCTTCAAAATTCTCAGTATGGTTTTTGATGAACTGCGCATCTATCCTTTTCGTTTCCCACAGCCTTCTGGCAATAGCGGCAAAGAGGAAAACATCTGTCCCAGGGATGATTTGTAGATGCAGATCCGCGATGGAGCAACTGGCAGTCCTTCGAGGATCTACTACTATTACCTTCGCTTTGGGATTTTCAGCCTTGTGCTGTTCCAGCCTCCTGAAGAGAATAGGATGACACCAGGCGGGATTAGCTCCGGCAATGAGGAAACAGTCTGCTAATTCTATATCGTCATAGCTTATGGGAACACTGTCTTCACCAAAAGTTTTGATATAACCTGCCACAGCGGAACTCATGCATAGACGAGAATTAGTGTCAATGTTATTCGTACCAATGAAACCTTTGGCGAGTTTGTTAACCAGATAGTACTCTTCTGTGAGGCATTGACCAGAAACGTAAAATCCTACTGAGTCTGGCCCATATTTGTTTATCAGGGAACGAAAAACGGCGGAGGCACGGTCCATGGCCTGATCCCAGCTAATCCGTTCCATGGGATGGTTCCTACTGGCCCTCATCTGAGGGTATAAAAGTCTATCAGAGGTATCCTGAACTACATAGTTAAGATTCATCCCCTTGGAACAAAGCATACCTTTATTGGCAGGATGATCCTTGTCTCCTTCTACACTTAGTTTGCCTCGGGCATCTTTCTTTACAATGATGCCGCAGCCTACTCCACAGTAGGAACAGGTGGTTTTAAAAGTAGTTGCTTTCATACTTCCATTCTCCAATGGTCAACCTACAAGTTCGAATTCAAAGTCAGGTCAATACACGAGGGATCAGCTGTTCTCATCCTGAATATCTGGAAGAGACCTCTGAAGTAGAAAGTCCTAAAAAGAGGTTCACAAGGTATATACCCTGTGAACCTAAAATACAATTGACCTTCCGTATTAACCAAAATTCTTTGATGGAATTATTCGATGACCCGTCATACTTTTCAAAAATTCCCTCTGCTAGTGTTCCAGGAAATCAATGAGATGCTTTCGGTAGTGATAGTAATCCGGGTGATTAAGGATCTCTTTTCTGTCCCTTGGGCGTTCGAAATCGATGTTGAGAATATCCCCTACTTGTGCTTTGGGACCTGATGTCATCATGATCACTCTATCAGCCAGGAAGATAGCCTCATCCACATCATGCGTGATTTGGACAGCTGTGATCTTTTCTTTGTCCCAAATCTCTAATAACACATCTTGTAACTCTGCCCTCGTCAAGGAGTCTAGCATACCAAAGGGTTCATCCAATAGCAGGATGGAAGGCTTCAGTGCGAATGCTCTGGCTATCCCTACGCGTTGTTGCATGCCTTGTGAGAGTTCACTAGCTTTTTTATGGAAAGCTGATTCCAACCCTACTTTACTTAAGTAATACTTGGCTATATCTTCCTGATTCTTTCTGCTGGTATACCCAAAAACTTCTTTTACGCCCAAAAGCACATTCTCCAAAGAGGTCATCCATGGCATCAGGCTTGGTGCCTGAAAGATAACTGCTCTGTCGGGGCCTGGTCCTGAAATGGGATGATTGTTGATGAGAATTTGGCCCCCTGAAATAGTATTCAGTCCAGCAATCATGGTAAGCAAAGTGGTCTTTCCACATCCTGAATGTCCAATGATAGAGACAAACTCTTCTTTATGGATTTGAAGTTGAAGCTTTTCCAGAACTACATACTCCCCACCAGGAGTAGGGTAAATTTTGGTCAGATCCTTCATGTGGAGCATTACTTCTCGATCTACGACTGAGGTTGGCTTAGCTGTTACGGTTGTTGTTAGATTAGCTGACATAGATTTTTCTTAGGTAGTGGAACTCATGCTTAAACTGCCTTCCTCCAGGGAAGATTAGGCCCCTTTTTGACTCTGGGTTGAAGATCTGGCAAATGATATGTTCGGGTAGTTTTTAGCTTGGAGGCTTCCCCTAGTTGGACCAGGTAATTCAGAATGTCAGTCCTTACTCTTTTGAATTCAGGATCAGTGTTTAATGCCTTTTTATCCCTAGGCCTATCCAGGGTGATTTCATACTCAGGCCCCAGGGTAGCATTAGGTCCCGGATTCAAAGGGATGATTCTGTCTGCCATCAAAATTCCTTCATCCACGTCATTAGTAATTAAGAGGGCAGTACGCTTGTTTGCGCTCCAAATTTTCAGGATCTCCTGTTGCAAATTTCCTCTGGTTAAAGCATCAAGGGCTCCTAAAGGCTCATCCATCAACAAGACCTCTGGGTTAGTGGAAAGTACCCTGGCTACTGCCACTCTTTGCCTCATCCCACCTGATAACTCTCCAGGTCTTTTTGTTAAGGCAGGACTTAGGTTGACCATTCCTATGAATTTTTTGATGTGTGCATCTCGTTTCTCCTTGGACCAGTTGGGGAACACCTTGTCTACTGCCAGAGCTACATTTTGATAAACCGTTAGCCAGGGTAGGAGGGAATAGTTTTGAAAGATGATCCCTCTTTCAAGACCGGGACCTTTTATAGGCTTCCCTTTAAACAGGACTTCTCCCTCACTGGGTTCTAACAATCCACTAATCAGGTTTATGAGGGTGGTTTTTCCTGAACCGGTAAAGCCCACAATGGCCAGAAATTCACCTTCCTTTACGGTAAGGTTGATGTCTTTTAACACGTAGGAACGGTTAACCCCCTGCCCATACCATTTGCTAACATTTCTAAACTCTATGATATTTTCTGTCATGATAGTATAAGTTGATTCTTCTCCGGAAAATAATGTAGAGATGGTCCTCCCACACATATTTGCATAGGCATGGGAGGTATCTCTCACCTTCTCTCAATAGAGAGCATTGATTAACTAACAATGAAAAACCAATTGCCTGCTTACTACGCCAGGGCTTTTTCAAACGAAACAGATTGCTGTACCCAGAACATGATTCTGTCTAATAAGAATCCAATGATCCCGATGACAAACATGGCTACTATAATCTTTGCGTTAGAATCGTTAGCACCGTTTTGGAATTCCTCCCAAACAAATGTTCCCAGACCAGGGCTTTGTGCCAAGAGTTCAATGGCGATCACCACCATCCATGCAACAGAGACTGTGATCCGCATCCCGGTAAAAATCAGGGGGATGGAAGAAGGAAGAATCACCTTAAAGATCTTTTTACCTACTCCCAATTTGAGCACCTTGGCTACATTCAAATAGTCTTTGTTAACAGATGACACGCCTACACTGGTGTTTACCAGGGTAGCCCACATAGCACAGAGTGCCACGGAAATACTGGAAATCATGAAAGATGTATCGTCAGTAGAACCCAGGGTTAGTGTTTTCACAATCATGAATACCAGAAGCAACCAAACCACCGGAGAAACAGGCTTGAAGATCTGAACCAACCAGTTGAAGGCAGTTCGTAGACTCTCATTGAACCCTATCACAATACCAATAGGAACTGATATGCAAAGGGCCAGGAAGAAACCTACCATGACTGTTTTTAAGCTGGTAAACATCTGATCCACAAAAGAGGGCCTACCTGTATAGGTGATTGGCGCCAGGCCCTGAGACCTTCTTTGTGCGTTTGTTTTGGCTACCTTCAGGCTAAATTCAGCCTTCTTTTGGCTAATGACATAATAGTCGGCCAGTAATGCTTGGGCTGCTACCAATACCTGTCCGGGTGAAGGAAGGGTGTTTGGCTGACAGCTTTTCTCTCCAGAAAGAATACATGCTTCCGCCTCTCTAGCTGCTACTTCTCCCTGTGTTTCCAGGGCAGACTGGATTTTATACTGTGCTTCCATCTGGTATAAGCCCAATGCCCCAAAATGCCAAAGCAATAGGAATACGGAAATGGAAATCATGGTAATACCTCCATTCTTCATACTAGAAGTTAACTTCCCCTTTGTAGGGATAAGGGTTCTGGCCCAACTCCCGATTTTTTGTAGGATTCCTATTTTCTGAGGAATCTGAATAGATACATCTTTCATGTTAGTTAGTCTTTTTGGAAGTTATGAGGCCCTATTGTACTGCATCCTTGTTGCCAATAGAAAAGCTATTTATATAGCCAATAGGGTCTTTGGCATCATATAGTTTTCCGTCGATGAAATCTTTAGTGGGGTCCTTATAGCCGTCAGTGTCAGGGATATCTTCTGCAGGTATTTTACCTTCTGCTTCCAAAGCTTCTGCTGCCTTTAGCCAAAGATCCGGACGGTAGATTTCTCTTATTTTTTCATCATACCATCCAGCGGGCTGAGCTTCAGGAATTTGTCCCCATCTTCTCATTTGGGTAAGGAACCAGATTCCATCAGAGTAGAATGGGAAAGTGGCATTGTAACGGTAGAATACATTGAAATCAGGCATGGAGCGTTTGTCCCCTTTCTCAAACTCAAAAGTTCCTGTCATAGAGTTTGCGATGACAATGGAGTCTGCTCCCACATAATCAGGCATAGAAAGAATGCCTACGGCCTCAGGCCTGTTTCCGGGGGTATCTAACCACTTGGCTGCTCTGATTAGAGCTTTGGTTATGGCTACGGTTGTATTTGGATATTTCTCAGCAAAATCCTTACGGATGACGAACACCTTCTCAGGGTTATTTTTCCAAATGTCATAGTTAGTGGTTACGGGTACGCCTATTCCGCGGAATACGGCTTGCTGGTTCCAGGGTTCTCCTACACAGTATCCGTATATAGTTCCGGCTTCCAGGGTAGCAGGCATTTGTGGTGGAGGGGTTACTGATAGCAGGACTTCTGCATCTACCTGCCCTTGAATATTGGCAGAAGTATACATGCCCGGGTGAATGCCAGCAGCAGCTAACCAATACCTAATCTCGTAGTTGTGTGTAGAGACCGGGAATACCATCCCCATCTTGAAAGGCTTACCAGCGTTTTTGTATGATTCTACTACAGGTTTTAGGGCATCTGCCTTTATGGGATGGACAGGCTTTCCTCCTTCCATAGGAATGTTTCCTTTCATCTGTCCCCAGACTTCATTAGAAACAGTGATTCCGTTCCCATTTAAGTCCATAGAGAATGGGGTGATAAGTTCTGCTTGTCTTCCGAACCCTGCTCCTGCCGCTATGGGCTGACCAGCGAGCATATGAGAACCGTCAAGCTGCCCATCTATCACTCTATCAAGTACATTTTTCCAGTTTGACTGAGCTTCTATGGTTACAAAAAGACCTTCATCTTCAAAGTATCCCAGTTCTTTCGCTATGGCTAGAGGAGCCATATCCGTCAGTTTGATGAACCCAAATGTTAGCTGAGGTTTTTCTATTTCCAGGCTGGAAGTGGATTCCGCCGTTTCAGTAGAGTTAGATACAGGACCACTCCCACAGGAAGAGAATAGTAAGGTGGCCACTGCCACTAAGCAGAGAGAAATATATCTAGTCATGATTTTTAGGATTTAGGTAGAAATGTGTTGGGTTTATTCTTCAGTTTTTGATTTGAAAAGGACTGGCTTAAAGGTGAGCATCGCCCATGCCCAGTTATTGCTCTTGCTATCACCAGGCCTAAGCTCTAGCATGGTATCTGTCGCAAATAGGTGGGAGTAACCCAAGTGAAGCTGTACAGCGGGCGCCAATTTCACGGCATATACAAGGTCTATTTCTGTTCCCATGGCACTGCTTAATGTTTCCCTGCTCTCATTCACCTGCTCAGAACCCGTGAGGAATTCATGCACATTCGCGATGAGGACACCTTTTTTCAGCTTAAACTTGGTCTTGAGAAAGATATCTGTGACACCAACCGTACCATTAGCCGGTCCTACGAAGAAGTAGTCCATGAAGCCGTTGAAGGCATGATTAGTTCCGAAATCTGGTGTGAAGTGTCTTACCGTGTTATCAGTGTCTGTGTCATCTTTACCAGAAATGTATTCTACCCCCAGGGTTATGGGGGTTGCTTCAGTAGCTAAGGTTAGGGCACCACTTGCCAGTAAGGCGTCTACATCTGAGTTTCCTACTTTTCCTGTTTGATAATAGAGATCTCCTGAGAAGGAAAGCTTTTTGCCAAGCTTGATACTTCCTGTAGCCCCAAAGGTTTGTTTAGCGAAGGTGGAAGAGTCTGCCGCGTTCTGGTAAATCGCATTAAAGGCCAGAAGTGAAAACTTACCTCCTTTCAGGTCCTTATGGTACCAGCCATACTGCATGCTCTTATAGTTACCTCCGACTGAGTAAAAGCTGGCGGAAGGACTTTGTAAGTTAGCAGGCTCTGGTACATCATCATCAGAATTCAGCGCACCCCCAATATGAAGCTGTGTTTTCTTCTCTTTGTTGTTATAGATGAAGAGGAGGGCATCATGTCTTCTTCCTTGCTGTGCCCATTCAAGTCCTCCCAGGAACCTTTGATTATCATAAGAAATGATTTGTCTACCCGCTTTTAATGAGATGGTAGGGGAAAGGAAGAATTGGCCCCAAGCTTCACTTAGAAAAGTATTCCCATCTTCCTGCTTGAATATTTGGGAGTTTTCTCCCCAAATACGAACATCCTGAAGGGAGAGGCGGAATTTGTACTTCTTGTCTACAAAATCGAAGTAGACTCTGCTTCTCTGTTCTGTGAAGAAGGCAGGTTCATTTTCAGAAGTGGTAGGTGTTTTAAAGCCATTTCTAAATTCTGACCTGGGACGTACTTCTCCAGTAAGGGTAAACTGTGCCTGACTGGTCTTAGTAGCAATCATGAAGATTGGTATTAAGCAGAAATACCTAAGTAAAACTACTGTTTTCATGTCAAATAGATTAGGATTTAATAATTAGTTAAGTAAAATTAAGTAGTAATCCCTGTAATTTTGACACAATTTATACGTATTTTTTAATAAATCAATAAAATACTTAAAATTAATTACGTAAAAATACGTAAAAAATGAAATGGATAGGTTTGAATCCTAATAGAGGGGTAACTCCCTGCTTTGGGAATAGAAAAAAAGAATCAACGAAAAGGAATATCCTCTCAGCTGGAAGGATAGCTGAGATGGTAAAATGAAGAAGCAGACCTATTTGATCAACCCTAGTTCGCGAGCTTTCATGGCCAACTCAGCCAGGTTTTTGACCTCAAGCTTCTTCATAAGAGAAAACCTGTGTGCTTCCACGGTTCTGATGCTTTTGTTGATATGCTCAGCGATTTCTTTGTTGGACATCCCATTTACCGCTAGTTCCAGGATTTGGGATTGTCTCTTGGTAATTTTGATTTGATCCTGAGAAATGGAAGGAGTGTTGAGAAGGTCTTTCTTGGCAGAAGAGGGTCTAACGTTTTCAAGATATTTCTTTACCAGAATAGGAGAGATATCAGCAGAGAAGTATTTTTCCCCTTGATTAACGGTATGGATAGCCTTGATGAATTCTTCCTTGGAGGTATCCTTTAATAGATATCCGTCCGCTCCGGCCTCCACAGACTGAAGTACATACTCCTCAGAATCATGCATGGAAAGAACCAGCGCTTTTACTTCCGGGTTTTGCTGTGTGAGTCTGGCAACCGTTTGAATTCCATTTAGACCCGGCATCTTTATATCTACAATGAGAATATCAGGATTTAACTGAGGTACTAAGGCTAATGCTTCTTCCCCATTTGAAGCTTCGGCTATGACCTTTATATCTTCCGTTTCTTGTAACAATGACTTAATACCGTCTCTAACAAGTGAGTGATCGTCTGCTAAAATGATCTGAATAACAGAAGAATTCTCCGTCAACGTTTCTTGCTTATCATTAATGTCCATATCAAAATACTCTGTCCAAGTAGTTAGTCCTTCCCTAAAAATACATAGTTTTCAGGATTTAGCCCCTTACTTTGTTTAGATCTAAGGGTAAATTTATGGTTATG
>JBCBKZ010000940.1:0-1984 GCA_038520955.1 Bacteroidota bacterium
GTTTACTGGCAGCCGAGTCAGACTTCAAAACTACCCATAAAACTGCTGAAGAAGGATAAGGAATCATTCAAACTGATGCACTGGTACTCTTTCTCAAAGAAGATGCCTCTACCTCTTATCAGTTTATAGCCGGCTGGGAGAAACAAGACAGCCTTTATTCTCAACGAGAGTATTTCCACTCTCTCCTTAAGAAAGAAGCTGATAAAATTGGGAAAACCATAGAAGTAAGCTGGAAGTAAGGTCTCTTTCTTATTGACTTCAACAACATAAACATCCCCGTATTTGGGTGGATTTATTGACTCTGCAAATCCTGCATTAGTTGAAAAAAACCACCCCAACTTGTTTATGGCCTCACTATGTCAATGGTGGGATATAAGTCTATTTATTACTCAACACTAATTACGTAATACGAAAGAGATGAATGAACATGTATCCAGGCGGAGGTTTCTCACCTCTGCCAGTATGCTAGCTGCTGGTACTTTTATGCCCCTCCCCTCCTGGGCTTTTAATGACCGCAATGAAAAGGTAAGAGTAGCCTTGGTTGGAACCGGAATCAGAGGGATTTCCTTTTGGGGTAAAAGGCTCGTAGATCAGTATGGAGACTTACTTGAGTTTGTAGGTCTGAGTGATATTAACCCCGGCCGACTGGAAATGGCCAAAGGCTATATGGGCGTTGGCTGTCCTACTTTTGCAGGAGTAGATGAGATGTTGGAGACCACTAAGCCTGACCTCCTCATAGTTACCACCAAGGATTCTACCCACCATGAGTTCATCATTAAAGGACTGGAAAGTGGCTGTGATGTGCTAACGGAAAAACCCCTTACCACGGATGAACGTAAATGCCAAGCCATACTGGATGCCGAGAGACGTACCAACAAAAAAGTCATTGTAGGCTTCAACTACAGGTGGAGCCCCTATATGACCAAGGTGAAAGAACTCCTACATAATAATGCCATAGGAAAAGTTACCTCCGTAGACTTCCATTGGTACCTGAACACCTATCATGGCGCTTCCTACTTTAGGCGTTGGCATGGGCTGAGACAGGACGGGGGCACACTTTGGGTACATAAGGCTACGCACCACTTTGACCTGCTCAACTGGTGGCTGGACTCTGACCCTTCGGAGGTTTTTGCCTATGGTGCCCTAGAACACTACGGAAGTAACAATTCTTTCAGAGGGAATAATTGCCGGGACTGTGCCCATACAAAGGAGTGCAAATTCTATATGGACATCACCAAGAATGAGCACCTCATGCGATTATATGTAGACCATGAGAAACATGATGGCTACATCAGAGATAATTGCCTTTTCCGTCATGACGTGAATATTTACGATAAGATGTCAGCCCAGATCAAGTACGCTAATGACGTAGTGGTTAACTATTCTCTCACAACTTACTCCCCCTTTGAAGGTTGGAGAATAGCCTTTAATGGTACTGATGGCAGAATAGAAGCCTGGCAGGATATTCCGTGGATGAAGGATGATGAACTCAGTCAGGAGGCATTACATGCTGCAGAGATGAACCAGGGAGAAGGAGAAATAGAAGCTACTAAGCCCATCATTCTCCATAATAACTGGAATAAATATGAAACCGTAAATGTCCCCTTTAAGAGAGGGGGCCATGGAGGGGGAGACTCCCGCCTGCAGGATAAAATTTTCAGAAATCCTGAGAACCCGGATCCCCTCAAACACGCTGCCGGTAGTAGGGACGGTGCCATGTCTATTCTTATAGGGGTAGCTGCCAGGAAAAGTATTGAGGCAGGTCATCCTGTTCGAATAGCAGAATTAACTGACCTGGAACCCAGAGCCAAAAGAATCTGACCCTAAAACTGCACCATTCCAGCTTCAGTTGGATGGTGCAGTTTCTTTACAAAACAAGTAAAATGAACACTAAGACTCATATGCAGGAAACCACCCTTCCCTCTATGCCCGCCATGATGCTACCTACCCTCTTTTCCTTAAGAAAAGGAAAACGCATAGGAGA
>JBCBKZ010000941.1:0-1973 GCA_038520955.1 Bacteroidota bacterium
GAGTATGAGCTACCCTGAATTCTATAAATATTTAAATGGCGCTCTTTGCCTGATCAATAATCAGCAAACTACAGTAAGCTACCCATCTGAATATCTTAAACAACTCTATAAGCTGGAAACCTTCTTTCCTCTTACACTTAGGCTTCTTAGCCAGAAAATGTACTGTGATGATAGGCTGTCAGTTATTCCTGTAGGTTCAGAAATTTTGTCTATCAATGGGAAGGGTTTTCGGGATATATACTTTGATGCATTAAGGATTATACCTACTGAAGGGAAAAATGAAACCTATGCCTACCGGGAGTTAGAACGGGCCTTCCCTTTTTATTATACTCAGCTATATGGACCTATTAAGGAATATGAAATCTCTTTCTTGGACCCTGTAGAGGGGAGAAGTAAGAATATAATCATGGCAGCAGTTTCCTATAATGATTTCTTGCAACGCCAAAACAAGAAGCAGGCCCAAAAGAATACAAAACCATTTTCCTATACCTACATTGATAGTATTCGAACAGCCGTTCTCACCATTAATCAGGTAGAAGAGAAAAATAATAAGCGACTGAAGAAGTTTCTGAAAAATAATTTCTCAAAGCTAAAGGAGAAAAGAGGACAGTATTTAATCCTGGACCTTCGTAAGCAAGGGAGTCAGAATGAAGCCATATACCCCCTAATCTTTTCTTATCTGTCTCAGAGATCCTATAAGGAGGTAAATGACGCACAGACAGGAGGACTACGAATCCCATTTAAAGAACTACTTACAGGCAAGATCAAACGCCAGACACGTGCACTAGAGAAAATGTTGATCCAAAAATTTGTAGAAGAGGACTCAGGCTATTTTTCTCTGAACCCCAATATGAATCCTGTCTTTATTTCTGAAAATGATGCCTTTAGTGGAAATTTATATGTCTTGATAGGGGGAAATACCCTGAACAGTGGAGTAGCTCTATGTAGCCTTTTGAGAAATGAGAACAAAGCCACCTTTATAGGAGAAGAAACAGGTGGAAATTATTATGGCCATAGCGGAGGGGTTATGCTCACCTATAAGCTACCCAAGACAGGAATGATTCTCAAAGTTCCTAAGATCCACTTCATACATTACGTCCAAAACAATTATTTCTCAGAAGATAGTGGTATTATCCCCCATTACACAGCGGAAATTATGCCTGGGAATATCATAGAGAACTCAGATCCGGTGATGGACTTTACAATTAAACTTATCAGACTGGGAAATGTACGCTAATAAGGCTACCGCCAGGCACGTACTTTTTGTCTTCTTACTTGTAGCCTCCTGGGGGTGCCAACCTACATCAGATAAGCAAAAGCTCCAGGATATCCTCCAGACTATTCAACCAGACCTGTTGATCAGAGATGGGAATATGCTCGATGGAACTGGCTCACCTGCCGTGAAAAGGGATATTCTCCTCAGCGGGGACAGCATTTTATTTATAGGAGAAGTGGGAGAATTGCCGGGAGTAGCTACTCTGAACCTGCAGGGCGAAATAGTAGCCCCAGGCTTCATAGATGCGCATGCTCATGGGGACCCCCTCAGACACCCAGATTTTATCAACTTTCTGTCCATGGGAGTAACTACCATTTGCCTGGGACAAGATGGATTTAGCCCTCCTTATAAAAATATCAGGGACTGGATGGAGAAGGTAGATAGAAAGGAATTGGGGCTAAATATTATTCCTTTTGTGGGGCATAATACCCTTAGAGAACTTTCAGGTATAAGATTTGAGGAAAATCCGTCTGAAGAAGGGTTGGAAGAGATGGTAAGACTACTAAGGGATGCTTTAACTGCAGGGTGTTTTGGGATATCTACTGGGCTGGAATACAATCCAGGCTTGTATGCGGGAAAGAAAGAGTTGAGCATGCTGGCTGAAGCCGCAGGAGAGTTTGACAGGCTGATGATGAGCCATATCAGAAATGAGGATGATGACCAACTTCAGGCTTCTTTAGAAGAGCTGATACATTTG
>JBCBKZ010000942.1:0-1971 GCA_038520955.1 Bacteroidota bacterium
ATTACTTGAGAGTGGCTGCGAATATGGAGAAATGACATTAAAGGAGATAGACTATTTCATGCGGGAAGCAATGTCAGGTTTCTATGATAGTATTTGGCGGCCTCATCTGCCCCTTCAAACCCATTCTCACTACCAACAAAGGTGAGAATATCAGCATTATAGGTAATTAGGAAGTCCAGAAAATCCGGGTGATTCATCCGGGAAAGCTTTTCTTCCAAAGAAAGCCCTTCCTCAAACACATTCAGGCCGGGAATGAGCGCAAATGGATCGGAATAAAACGTATTAGTGGTTGTTGAGTCCAGGGTGTTCACCATATCCTCATTGATATTGTAGTTGTAGTCCATCTGGTGATCTATGCCAAATATCTTATCAATGCCGTTTAGCCTTCCTACCTCAAAAGCTACCAATCCAATTTCTCCATAATAGGTAGAAGCCTTTTCAGGATTGGATAGGTAGGTGCGGTATTCATCATTCAGTTCGGCATTACTTTCTGGGGGAAGTTCTACGCAGATGACTGTAGGTTTAAAGGCTGACACCATTTCAGCAATTTTTTGGGCATCCTCCTGATTCTTTTTGTTCTCCTCGTCAAATTCTATGGTTTCAGCATCAGAAGTAGTCCCCATATGGAAGGTAGCGAAGTTTAACACCTGTATTTTATCACTGCCTTTCTCGGCTTGGGTTATGGGCGCTTCAGAAGTCTTTCGGGTTTCAGTTGTGTCATTTGTGCAGGAATACATGACCGTAGTCAGTATGGCAATCCAAAGGAGGTTTTTCATAGGTTGATAGAGTTGATTATCATTAAAGACATCTACTCTCAAGTCAGGGTTGTTGCCTAACAGAAATAAACCTTACGCTCAGGCTATTCTTCCGCTTAATGAGGGTGGGTATACCATCTGGGATTTTGTAGGAGCACCTTTTCATAAATAGGGCAATCCTTGGCATGTGCCCCAGGCAGATATCCCGTACTCATCAGGAATTCATTGATAATTTCTCCCCCTACAAATTTGAAGCTTTTCTTAAAGAGTTTAACCCAAGCATCTTTCTCCAAGGGGTGGTTTTCATCCAGCCAGTTTTTAAAGGAGCCATACTCTTCCTGTATGAGAAGGATCTGCTGCGCATTATGGATAGCCGCATTTACCTTCAGCTTATTTCTGATGATACCCGCATCATGTAACAGACGCTCCCTCTCTCCTTCACTATAGTTTGCAACTACCTCTATGTTGAAACCGTCATAAGCCCTATGGAAGTTCTCCTTTTTCTTGAGAATGGTCGACCAGGAAAGTCCCGCCTGATTAATTTCAAGGATTAGCCTTCCGAATAAGGCATCGTCATCCTCTATGGGAAACCCATACTCCTCATCGTGATACTGTTTATGTAGCAGATTATCCGGTCTGTCTGCCACCCACTTACAATAGCTATTTTCCCAGTCCATTAGGTAGTGTTGAATGAGTGAATGAGTGAATGAGTGAATTTTAAATGAATGAATGAAATCAATAGGATTTTTTATTTCTAACAGTATTTCTAGCTGAAGAAAGTATTCTCAAAATCTCATCACATTCTTTCAGAAGAAAGCTAAGCACTTCCTGGTCGCAAGGGATACTTTTATCTCTTATTAGTTCGAGCCAGTATTGGGATTCATCAGCTTCCTCAAGAGCAATACTAAGTTTTGCGAAAAACTCTCTTCTTGACCTTGATCTACAAGCAGCCCTGTGATTTGCTCCAGTTGAAGTAGCTGATTTGATCAACTGATAATTGATAACCCGTGTAACCTGATTAATTGGGAGTCTCTCGCATAGGCCTAGAACACATAGGACCCATTTCTTAATCCTTTTCTTTAATTGTTCTACAAATTCCTTTTTCTCTTCGCTAGGATGACGCATAATGAATGGCATTTGATTAGAGTATGTTACCTGAGAAATGTGTATGTTAAGAAATTCCTTTCTCATTCGGTACGCTCCACTCAAATGTCAT
>JBCBKZ010000943.1:0-1964 GCA_038520955.1 Bacteroidota bacterium
AACTTCTATTATTTTTGAAGGGATTAATATACTTGGCTGTATGTCAAAAATAAGTACAGCACTATCCTTACATCCTGTAGCATAGGTCTCAAATTCTACATTGACTATGGCTTCATCGAGGGCATCATAATTCCCTGGATCTGGCAAGGGATTCCATGCCTCGTCAAAGTAGGAGAACCGCCCATTGAGGTTCCAAAGGTTCATCAGTAGCTCATATCTGGATAAGTCTACTCCCTTAGAGTCATCCTCACATAAACGTGGCCTTTGTGATGCCAAAGTAGGTTTAGGGTTGACTATTATCTTCACAGAATCCACGTCTGTACACCCTGCATTATCCGTAACTGTAAGCTGGAAGTCTCTGGAAACTGTAGCTTGTAGGAAAGGATCTGCCACATTAGGATCAGATAAATCCTCAGTGGGAGACCATTCATATATCACTCCTCCCTTTCCGTCTAACTGGAAAGTTTCCCCAGCACAAATCTCCTGATTTGGTCCGGCATCAGCTGTAGCTTCCTGTACAAAGAATCCCAGACAAACCGTACCTTTAAACCCATCCTCATTTTCTACAATTACCTGGACCACATCCAGTCCCAGCTCATTAGCGGTATAGGAGAGAGATAAGGAGTTATAGGGAAAACTAATAGACCCTACCCCCTGAACACCGGATACTATCTTATGCTCATTCCCACAACTCTCTACCGTTAAAGTATGGTTTATGGTACTTCCCAGACAAACGGTATCTACCACATAATAAGTGGTAGGCAAAGACAATTTCGGGTCTAATACATCCACCCTGGACTCATACTCTGAATAATAACCATAAGCTCCCGTCCCATTTACTGCTACCAAATGTCCTACATAGAAATAGTCATCTGACTTGATAAAGCTCACATTCTGAGGTAGTGTATTTTGGTTTAGGTAAATGGATGAATATTCTGGATAGCCTGGAACTGGTTGGGCAGTACCATAAGAGGTATAGGCCTGTCCATCTATGGTAAGACTTCCGAGTGAAGTAGTAGGGGTAATGACGTATAAATCACTATAAGCTCCTGCATCTGTAAACTTGGGAACAGCTATGGACTTTATGCCCGTACATGAGGAGGAATTGATAGGCGGTAAAACAGCCATCCCAAATTCACCTAGCCACTTCTGATCACTTAAGGTGCCTGATACATGATAGATGTACACATCTCTATTGGCACGGATATAATGAGGATCGCCTTTGTTTCCTGTGATTTCTATTAAGGCATATTCTCCAGCCTGTAAGGTAGCTTGTGGTGCAGGATCATCATCCAGAAATACCTGCGTCCCATCTACCGTAGCTACTGCCATCACATAATCATGTAATGAACTACTGAACCCACCTCTAATCACTACATAGTCTTTCCCGATTTTGCTGAAGGGGATTACCAAATCTCCACTATTATCTCTGTTTCCTCCCGAGCCCAGTGCTATGGTAGTCTGAGTTCCGGCCATCACTGCCACTGGCTTTTCCGCCACTACCAGCGTTCCGGTAATATGATGGGTAGCATCATCTGGAACAGCCAGGAAAGTTTCGCCAGCATTCAAAGTGACAGAATACGGCAGGGCAATACCCCTCAATGGGTAAGGACTTTCATCTATGGTAATGACTGTACTATCCTCAGTAGCCATAACAGAGAAGAAATGTCTCTCATTGGTCCCTTCATTTCCTCCAGCTCTTACAGCTGAGGCTAATCGGAAATTTCTCCCTAAAGCTCCCTGGCCTTTAAGGTTAGCTAACATCCGGCTGTACCTGTGGGTAATTCTGTAAACCGGGATCACAGGCACATCGGAGGTAAGGATGAGGCCTTTGTCCTTTTCTACAAAGTTCACCTGAAAAGAAGCGACCACCTCCTCTGGGAGAGTTATTTCTACAGGTCCATCTGAGGTGAGGGTGACATCTCGATTATAAGATCCATCCGCTGTGCTTATGTTTACATTTG
>JBCBKZ010000944.1:0-1962 GCA_038520955.1 Bacteroidota bacterium
TTGTAGGTTTCCTGGTAGTCCTGAAAGGAGGTAATAAGTTTAGTCATCTTTAATCTTCAAGTTTGGAGTAGTATCAGTTGTAAATATTAAGTTAATCTATTTTCAGATTAACCTTCTGAATCCTTACAATTTTTATCTCTTCTGTCTTTCCGCTAAGGAAAAGGATCATTCTCCCCTCTAGCTTAAGTCAACGACAATTCTCCCCTGGGTTTTTCCCTGTAGAATCTGGTCAATATAAGGATCCAGCTCAGTCAGTTTGATGAATGTAGCTATGCGGTTCAAATCCGGAATTTTCCAGTCTCCTGCCAGTTTATCCCACACTGCCTGTCTTACGACCATAGGACATGTAGCCGAGTCAATCCCTAGAAGGTTCACTCCCTTAATAATGAAGGGGAAGACAGAAGATGCTAGTTTAGGAGATGCCACTAAGCCACAAGCTGCTACTGAGCCATTCCCCTTACAGCCCTTGAGAAGGGTGGCAAGTGTATTTCCGCCTACCGTATCCAAAGCGCCTGCCCAACTCCCTCTGATTAAGGGTTTGTTTGACTCATCATTAATGGCGGCTCTATCTACAATTTCATCTGCTCCCAGCTCTTTCAAAAAGGGATGAGCAGCTTCTTTTCCTGTACTTGCGATCACCTGATAACCTGCCTGATGAAATATGGCTACACCAAGACTTCCTACTCCCCCGGAGGCACCGCTAATCATAATAGGCCCGAGCTTGGGTTGCTGCCCCATGAGCTGCATTTTATATAAACCTATACCCGCCGTCAGGCCAGCAGTTCCGATGATCATACTCTCTTCCATACTCATAGCTTCCGGCAGGGAAACTACCCAGTCAGCAGGAACGCGGATATATTGCCCAAATCCCCCGGAAGTATTCATCCCCAAATCATAGCTGGTAACCAGCACCTTATCCCCTGACTTGAATCGGCTATCAGAACTGTGTTCCACTACACCTGCTGCATCAATCCCAGGCGTATGAGGATACTTTCTGGTAACCCCTCTATTTCCTGTTGAGGACAATGCATCTTTATAGTTGAGGGCAGAGTAATGCACGCGGATGAGGACTTCTCCCTCCGGTAGAGAATCAATGGTTCTACTAACAATAGAACGGGAGAAAGTATCTCCTTTTTCTTCTATCCAATAAGCCTGGAATTCTTTTGTCATAATTTAAATCTACTTAGAAAGGAGAATATATGGGTATGGAGAAACAAAAAGAAAATAAGTACCTGATTTAGGGGGAAAATTTGCGCTAATTTCCCTTGGATCCCATTTCAACATGCAGGAACATCTGTCCATCCCTATCTTAGTACCCAAAAACTATTAACCCAGCTATTTCTTATGAATTTTCGTTAATATATTCTTGGGCAGAGAGTATTCGAAGGCTGAGGAAGCTAGTATTTATGTATGGATGTTCATGTAGGATGGAAGTACGCCTTAGGTAGTGCAGCATTTATTTCTCTGTTTCTCTACCTCTTGGTGGCAGTTTGGATCAACCCCTTGCTGGAAGAAACGGCACGAAAAAGTATTTCGCTTGCCTTGGGGGATAAATATGAACTGAATTCCATAGATGTAAGCCTCCAACTATGGAATCAGGACCTCAAAATCCAGGATGCTATCATCTCCCTTGATAGCAGTGCAAACGAACAAATTTCTCTCTCAGATACCCTGGAAGATAACCGATTTGAAATCGAAATTCCCTTCTTTGAGATCAAGGATCTGGATTATCAGAAACTATTCCAGGAAAAAGAGCTACACATAGGAAAAGTCATCCTGGAAAAACCTACCATTAAGTGGTGGGATGTCAATTCTCCAGATAGTGTGGTAATAGTCAATGACAGCAGCTCCAAAATAAATTTAAGCGCCCTTGCTGCCGATGCTGACCTGTTTCCTCTTATCAGTCAGCAGCTAAACAGCCTTAGGATAGACGAAGTCCTCTTTCAGAACGGCGAGCTGAGT
>JBCBKZ010000945.1:0-1962 GCA_038520955.1 Bacteroidota bacterium
GTACAAGTTGGTTTTTTTATCTTTTTCAGACTCCTGAATGTTGGCGTAGTTGAGGTATAAGCTAAACCAATAATTATCCCTAGTTATGGCATCTACAAGGAGCAAGCAGCATTTGGAAACCGTTGAAAAGAACATTAGCACAGCCATCAAGGAAGGACTGATCCACCTTGATGCAGAAGACAAGATTGCTAATGGACGTACTGTAACCGTTAATGGAGAAGAACTACTCAATTTTGGACTTTGTAGTTATCTGGGCCTTGAGTTTGATTCCAGAATCAAAGAAGGAGCTATTGATGCTATTCACAGATATGGCTCCCAGTTTTCTACCTCCCGTGCCTACCTGTCGGTAGGCCTGTACCAGGAGTTAGAGCAGGAATTAGAGAATATGTTTAGAAGACCTGTAGTGGTAGCCCCTAGCACTACCCTGGGCCATTTATCAGCTATTCCTGTACTGGTAGGAGAGAATGATGTAGTCATCCTGGATCACCAGGTACATGCCAGTGTGCAAATGGCTACTCAATTGGTAAAACAAAAAGGAACTAAGGTAGAGATGATCCGCCATAACAATATGGAGATGTTGGAAGACAGGATCAAAAAGTTGTCGGACAAGTATGATAAGATTTGGTATCTGGCAGACGGCATCTACAGTATGTTTGGAGACTTCGCTCCCATGGATGAGTTAACCCACCTTCTGGTTAAATACGAGTCTTTCCACTTATACATAGATGACGCACATGGAGGTAGTTGTATGGGACATAAAGGGACCGGCTTTGTGAATAGCCAGCTGCCTTACCACCCTAGATTATTCCTGGCCATCTCTTTTGCCAAGAGCTTCGCCACAGGAGGAGGAGTAATCGTATTCCCGGATCATGAAAGCAAAGATCTCGTGAGAAAATGTGGTAGTACGCTTACTTTTTCCGGTCCTATTCAACCCCCTATGTTAGGCGCAACCCTGGCATCAGTAAAGCTGCACCAAACTGAAGACTTACCAATTCTCCAGGATAACTTAAGGAAAAGAGTCTCCTATTTTAATCAATACGCAAAAGAGCGCAACATCCCGCTATTCTCAGAGTCTGATTCTCCTATCTGCTTTATCAATGTGGGGATGCCAGAGGTAGGATTCAATATGGTTAAAAGACTCAAAAAAGTAGGTTTCTTTACTAATCTCGCAGTATATCCAAGTGTACCTTATAAGAACACCGGCGTAAGATTAACCATCACTAATCACCTACAATTAGAGGATATCAAAAATGTCCTGGATGCGATTGAGTTTGAGCTACCATTCGCCCTTTCAGAAGAAAATTCCAGTATGGAGGATGTGTATCATGCCTTCAGGAAAACTCAAGTTCATTAATGGTTTCCGGTTTCATACCGGTTTAGCTCCCTTCCCTAATTCTCGGCGGCGTCTGTTCAAAGGACGTCGCTTTTTATATTTATAAAAGTTTCCTTTCAGCGATTCGATTTAAAAAAACTACTTCCGGCCCAAATTTATTACATATATATAAATTTTCATCTTTCAAATAGCTATCTTTTGAACAAAGAAAGGGTTAATGATACACTTCAGGAAGGCTCTTTTAGCTATATCCAACGTCGGAATAGATGATCAGACTGATCCTACAGAAGCAAAAGGGGTCAGAATCATCAATTGGATCTCCATTGTCGCCGTTTTAACAGGCTTGCCTCACGTCTTTACCTACCTAGAAATAGGGGGAATGGGTCTTTCTATGGTTCAGGTAACTACCCTGTTATTTCTTCTATCAGCATTACTGTGGAATTCCAGGCGAAAGTATAACATCGCAAAATGGATGGTTATCCTGCCTGCTAACTTGAATTTTGTCCTGACTTCTTCCGTCTTTGGCTTGTTGAGCGGGGAGCACCTGATTGCTATTGCTATTGTCTTATTATCTTTTGTCATCTTTGATCTTCGACAGAAATACCAGTTGCTGATAGCTGTCATCTTTA
>JBCBKZ010000946.1:0-1959 GCA_038520955.1 Bacteroidota bacterium
AGAGAGATTGGGGTAAGAATGGACATGATTCACGAGGCAGAAAGGGTAGGCGTGAGAAATCTTGGAGAGTCTCAAAACAGAAAATTGACCAAGATGATTGAAGAGGTAGAGAAAATTAAAGATATTTCTCTGAATTAATCATCCTGAGAAGAAAACTTGCTTAGACATGGGAAGCTTTTGCTTCCCATTTTTTATTCTCTTTCAGGTAGTTTGAATCTCCATTTTTTTGGATAGATTTGTTCTCCGTTGATCTAAATTGATTCATGGTAAACTACATCCCCATTTTTATACTTCTGGCTATCTCTATTTTCCTGGGAGTATTACTTGCCAACCTATCAAGACTTCTGGGCCCTTTCAGACCCAGTAAATTAAAGTCCTCTCCTTATGAGAGTGGAATGGACCCTGTAGGAACAGCACATGAGCGTTTCTCCGTGAAATTCTACCTCGTAGCCATGCTATTCATCCTTTTTGATATAGAAGTGGTATTCATGTACCCATGGGCTGTTCAGTATAAGGAGTTATTAAATGGTGAGATATTGGGAACCCCTTCTTTATTCCCCTTCATAGAAATGCTGGTTTTCGTGGGGATCCTATTTGTGGGGTACATTTACGTGTTCAAAAAAGGGGGATTAAAGTGGAACTAGGCTTAACAAAGTCTGGCTTACAAAGGTTATATTCTAAAAAGCGTATATAATGGGTCTCGAAAAAGCATTAGCCAAACAAGGATACCTGCTTACATCAGTAGATTTCATCACTAACTGGGCCAGAGCCAACTCTATGTGGCCCATGCCAATGGGGCTAGCCTGCTGTGCCATTGAAATGATGGCTTTTGCCGGACCTAAGTATGATGTTTCCCGTTTTGGGAGTGAAGTATTCCGTTTTTCCCCTCGTCAGGCAGACCTGATGATCGTGGCGGGCTGGTGTACCTATAAGATGTCCCATGCCATCAAAAGAATCTGGGATCAGATGCCAGACCCTAAGTGGTGCATAGCCATGGGTGCATGTGCTTCTTCAGGTGGTATGCACAGAGTATATGGAGTGGTGCAAGGGGTAGATAACTTCCTTCCGGTAGATGTGTACATACCCGGGTGTCCTCCTCGTCCTGAAGCAGTAATACATGCTCTTCAGACTATTCAGGAGAAAGTGAAAACTGAGCACTCAGTTCTCCAGGACTAATACAATTATTAAGACTTTTTGGCGTGGCTTGCCAGCGGAATGTTATCCGTCTGCGTAAGGACCAGTAGGGCCGCTGAAATGGTCCCGTATACGGGTGCTAACACCCATCCTATAACGGGAATCACAAACAACAATAGGAAGAACATCCCATTACCTATGGCCAGGGACCAGTTTCTCCTCACAAACTTTACGCTCTCTCGCACATTAAACTGCTTCCTCTCCAGGGTATAATCCATATTCCCGAATCCTGCATAGTAAGACTGGATAAGGAATATGACCACCGTACTAGCGATGGTTCCTATGACCGGGAGTAGATTAAAGACGACAATGACTACCAGGGTAAGGAGTAGCTCTCTGATGATATTTCTCAGGGCAATCCTGAGCCCGCGAATGAGGTCCGTAATAAAATTCCCATCACTTTTGACGGGAGCTCCCTTAATGGCTGATTCTACTTTTTCAGAGAGAATGCTCATAAAGGGAGAAAGCACAATCATCACTATGTACTTCCCCAGGAAGAAAAACATGATGAAAATCATGAGGATGGTGAGGAGGTTCTCTACTAACCATTCTACCACATGCTTTCCAAACTCAAAGGGATAAGCATTGACTATCCTGTCTTCCAGCCCACTATTCATAAACGCCCAAGTAGGGCCTGCAATCAGGAAAGCAATGACTGCAAAACTCAACAGGCTGGAAACAATCACATATTTCCATAACCTGTATCGGGTTATCATCCCAATGGCATATTGGTAGGATTTAATCCCATCAAGAATAGCACCTATC
>JBCBKZ010000947.1:0-1955 GCA_038520955.1 Bacteroidota bacterium
ACCAATGGTTCTGCTTGTTTTATACAGCGACCTTACTAGGCCTCTACTCGTAAAAAACGTATATATTTTGTCCCTTAAAGAGACATTTTTTTCTTGATCTATTTCCTCTTCCTGATTTAACTCAGGAAAAATCCGTCTACTTATATCGATTTTCTTGAGCTTATTTTTGAGTACTGGTATTTCTTTTTCCAGAAACCTTAGTCGAGCTATATGTTCTTGTTGTTTTTTAGGATCAAGGGTTTCAATGGGAACTACACTAATTTCCTTTAAATCCTTCCCAAGTTTATTTATCTCTTTTGTTAACTCATTCATTTCATAGGTAGCTTCTAATTGAGGTAGATTATCCTCAGAATGGTCTTTATGGAGTCTATCATAAACTGAACGAGCATGAATACGTGCATTCCTTGTGATTAAAAGGATAAATATGATACTCAAAGAAATAAATACTATAATGAATTTGGTCTCATCTATAGAATTTAATGTTTCATTTACCCCTATTAGAAACTCAAAAAAACCCGAAACTATCTCATAAGAATCCCTAAATAAGAATGCAAAACCATCCATTACTTTTAAGAAAACCCAAAGTCCCGCATAAACAAAACCAGCTATCAATCCTAGTTTTCTGACATATCCTAATCCTGCTATCCAACCAACTTTCGTAATTTCAGCAATTTTACTATTCCTGAAACTCATATTTTTAAATATTGGTATCAGAACTTTATCACATAGCAACCAGGTAAGAATACCGATAAGAGATACAATGAGGAGGCTCATAATAGTATAATTTAGAAGGAATAAAATTTTCGATTTATTGAGTTGTTGGGGATTACCGAATCCCCATTGACCTTAAATGGTCTAATGAAAATTCAAATACCCTTAACATCCTGTTCTAATTATCGCAATCATGCCTTAATGATTAATCCAAAAAATCTTTTAATTCAACTATTGGAAACACATGACAGAATTCTATATACTTCTACATCTACTCCACTTAATTTTTACTGCAGAACTTAACTCTAAATAGTTACCCTAAAACTTTCCTATCTTCCACTCATGCGAATACTACTCACCACACTGGCATGCCTACTATGCCTTACAAGCAGTGCCCAAAGCCTGACGGCAGAACAAATTCACCAACTGGCAGATGAACACTTTTATGAGGGGATGAATACCCTAAAGGAATTCCTGGCTCTCCCCAATATTGGGAAGGTGCCTGATAATATAGACCTGAATGTGGACTGGTGTATACAAGAGTTTGAGAAGCTGAACTTTGAAACCCAGGTCCTAACTCAGGAAGGGGTTAAGCATGTATTCGTCAAAAAGATTCTGGATGAGAAACTCCCTACCCTTCTCTTCTATCTACAAATAGACGGGCAACCTGTAGACACTTCAGCCTGGTTTCAGGAGAGTCCCTTTAAAGCCGTCTTGAAAGAGTGTGTAGATAGTGAGTGTGAGGTCATCCCATGGGAAAAGCTAAATGGAGATTATGATCCTGATTGGAAGATCTTTGCCAGATCAGCTTCTGATTCCAAGGGACCTGCGACTGCCTTTTTGCAATCTTTAAAGATTCTCCAGGCACTCAATATGGAGGCCAACTTCAATATCAAAGCCATCATGGACTTTCAGGAGGAGCTTGGCTCCCCTACTCTGGCAGATATGCTGAAAGCTAATATTGATCTGTTTGAGGCAGATGCTATGCTGATTATAGATGGAACACGCCCGCCCGGCAATCTTCCCACTCTCACCTTCGGGGCCAGAGGAATAGCTACCTTAAAGCTAACAGTCTTTGGTGCCAGAAAAAATCTCCACTCCGGCCATTATGGAAATTATGTGCCTAATCCTGTCTTCGGGCTTTCTAGACTTCTGGCAGCTATAAAAGATGAAGATGGGAAAGTCCTCATTCCTGGTTTTTATGAAGGAATAGTCCGTAAATTTCTCCGGGCTGGCGATTTTAG
>JBCBKZ010000948.1:0-1953 GCA_038520955.1 Bacteroidota bacterium
GGCTTACAGGCACAATCCCCTAAAAAGAGTTTCTATCTCCAGTATGAGGGGTATTCTTCTCCGGTATACAAAAGCCATAAGAAAACCTCCCAGTATGTTCCTATGTCAGACGGGGTGCTACTGGCGGTAGACATATTTATTCCGGATGAAGGACCTCAAGCAGAGAACTTTCCAGTAGTGTTTATCAGTACGCCTTATAACAGATCCTCATTCATCCCTAAAATGGGGTTAGTGAAGAAACTGGCTTCCGGCTTGACCGGAAATGGATGGGGCCCGGTCTATGACCAAGCCACCTTTGATTATGCTTCTACCATCATCTCCTACGGGTATGCGCTTGTGGTAGCGGATATGAGAGGGACAGGAGCTTCTTTTGGGTCGCAACTTCCCCTGATGCCACAATTAGGAAAAGATAACAAGGAGTTAATAGAGTGGATTACCAGACAGTCCTGGGCACAACCAAAGGTAGGTATGGTAGGCCCCTCTTATCTGGGCTGGGCACAGTACATGACGGCTGCCCAACAGCCAGAGGCGCTCAAATGTATTGTTCCGGAGGTAATAGGCTTTGAGATGTTTACCGCAGGAAACAGACCCGGAGGCATCGCAGCTACTAAATGGGTCTCCAACTTTGGGAAACGACTGTATAGACTGAATCAGAGTCAATATGATTTCGGCTCTTTTGTATTTCCTGCTACGCCTGTTCTGGATGAAGATAAGGATGGAAAACTGCTGGATGAGAGACCTGTAAAGTTGACTTCACCTTTACTGGCTTCTGCGGATAGTGCCCCGAAATACTGGGCATCTAATCCTCCTGAGAATCTGTATACCAAAGCTATTAGAGAGCATGCTGACAATGTTTCAGTAGCAGGTTTTCTGGAGAAAGGATATGGATATTTGGATAGCCATGGTCCGGAACCCTATTCAGAGGTGGGCTATATGAGGTCCAGTCCAGGATATTATGCTGATAAAATAGCTGAATCCGGAATACCCATTTATCATGTGGGTGGGTGGTTTGATGGGTTTACCCGTGGGACGACCAAGTTTTTTTCCACCTTTCAGGAAACCAATCCCTCTAAGCTTTTTATGGCTCCCAGAGGGCATTTCCCTGCATACGTGAAGCCCTATAGTAAAGCCTTTGGTCTGAAAAATGATTATTGGAAGGTGCTGACCATGGAGCAAATCCGTTTTATGGATCACTACCTGAAAGGCATAGACAATGGGATAGATACAGAGCCTCCTGTATACCTATACGTCATGAATGATGGTTGGCGTGCAGAGAATGAGTGGCCTATCAAAAGGCAAAATATTACTTCATACTATTTGCGGGAAGGAAACTCGCTATCGAAAACACCCGGAGTAAGCGGAATAGATACCTATGAGGTAGATTACGCTCACAGTTCCAGTTATGGAAAGAAAGGAAAGAACAGATGGCTGATGTACACTTCCAGTCCTAAGAAAATTATGTATAGGGATGAAATGGACGAAAAGAGCTACTTGTATGAGACAGAGGTACTGGATAGGGATACAGAAGTAACTGGTCATCCGGTGGTAGAATTATATGTTTCTGCCAATGTGAAGGACGCAGACGTGTTTGTTTATCTGTGTGATGTGGATGAAAAAGGGAAATCCCAGTATGTGACAGAAGGACAGTTACGTGCCGGATGGCACAAAGAGTACGATGACGACGAACAAATTGACCATAAATTTGAGGTAAAGCCTGATCTTCCCTGGCACGGGTACAAAAAAGCACAATATGATCGTTATCCTTTCAGGGATGAGAAAGTCTTGAAGATGCGATTTGATATGTTACCCACTTCATGGGTATTTAAAAAAGGACATAAAATTCGCATTTCCATAGCCGGAGGGGATAAGGATAACTTTGAATTTAATCCTGAACTTTCTCCGAATAATCATATTCTGGAAATGGATTCTACCCAACTTATGTTTCATCGGGGG
>JBCBKZ010000949.1:0-1939 GCA_038520955.1 Bacteroidota bacterium
CAATACTTTTATAACCATCAGGTACCTCCTTACTTTCTCCCGGATAAAAGTATTGTAGGCGGTAAATGAATAGCTTGTCAGCAAAAAAGGTATTGAGAAAATCCTTCTCAAAGGTTAGAAAATAGGCCTTTATATGTTGCTGATCTACAAACCATCTCCTTTTCTGATAGGGGGTGGCAAATAAAAACATACTATTCTGAAGCTCTACTTTCTGACTATCCAGGTAGATATGCCCATTGCCATGGTAGAAAGCGATGATCTCATAATAATCTGCACTATGGGCTTCTGAGGAAAAATAGTCCTCCTGTTGCTCGTAGGAAAAGCTTAGGAGGAGGGGAAGCTTTATAGCGGAATTCTCTTGGTTAAAATACAGGGTTCTCACAGCTCAATATCTTTTCAGTGAAAAAATAAGCCAGTACCAATCCCCCTGCTAGCATTATGATAAGGTAATTTCTGCAGAAAATCTATGAGAAATGCCCTTTCAGCTATTCTATGACGAATTTACGAAGTACTTATTTTAATTAACTTGTTGCCGATTAATCATCTTATCTATCAAAACTTACTACACACAACATGAAGATTGCCTATCTCCTACTATGCTTCACCTTCATTCTAATAGGCATAAGCCTGGGACAAAGTAACCTGCTCCCATTCAAAGAAATTCCCTCAGCTCCGGAGACCTACTCAGCTGGCACGGTTGCAGGCAGAATGATAGACGGACTAGGATTCAGGTACTATTGGGCTACCGAAGGACTGAGGGCTGAAGACCTCTCTTATAAGCCTTCTGATGATGCCAGAAGTGCAAGAGAAACCCTGGAACACCTTTATGGACTATCAGAAACCATAGTTAATGCTCCTCAACAACTCCCCAATATTCGGCCGGCTACCCCTGCATGGTCTACCCTATCCTTTGAAGAGCTAAGAAAAATGACGCTGGAGAATTTCCAAAAAGCTAGTGAGCTGGTGAAAGAACCTGAGGAAAACATGGAGGATTATAAGGTCATATTCAAAAGAGGAGAGAATCAGGCAGATTTTCCTTATTGGAACATGCTTAATGGTCCTATCGCAGATGCCCTTACACATGTAGGCCAGATTGTTAGCTTCAGGAGAGCATCCGGAAATCCCATATACCCAGGGGTAAACGTATTCTTAGGAACAAAAAATTAATTTCATCTGATGGAAAACTATCAACTGCCCCCCCAAACCCGTATTGGCCATGTTCATCTTAAGGTGGGCAATCTTGATAAAGCATTAGCCTTCTATGTAGACTTATTAGGGTTTGAAGTAATGGAAAGAATGGGAGATCAGGCTGCTTTTATCTCTGCAGGAGGATACCATCACCACATCGGACTAAATACCTGGTACAGCAAGGACAGCCCTCCAGCCCCAAAAAGACAGGTAGGCTTGTTTCATACGGCTATTCTGTATCCCACCAGAAAGGACCTGGCTGAAATTTTCCACAGATTAATAAAGCATGAATATCCCCTTACCGGTACCGCAGATCATGGAGTGTCGGAAGCCCTCTATCTGGATGATCCTGATGGAAATGGAGTAGAGCTATACTGGGACAGACCGAGAGATCAATGGCCTAAAAAAGCCGACGGATCCATGGAAATTTACACCCGCCAATTGGATCTCCCAGGCTTATTGGCAGAATTTACCCCATAATGGAAGAAAGTTTCATTCTCTTTTTTAACTGTGAGAATAGGGAGTAAAGCTGTTGGGAAGTATTACTAATATCTGTAACAAACAGTATATCAGGCCAGAATCCCATATCATCTGGCTCTGCTACCATAGTCTGACCTCACACCAGGTGTTAATCCTAAAACACCCTGATATATCTATGTTTGACAATATATTGTCATCCTAAAAAAGATTCTTTCTGTGATAATTTTGTGATAACTGAAAGATAGCTTTATCCCAATGCTAGTGATAAACG
>JBCBKZ010000094.1:0-11685 GCA_038520955.1 Bacteroidota bacterium
CAGGAAGAAATGAAAAGATTCATATAGGTAGTTTCTTGAATTGGATGTAAGTAGGATAATCCTTAATATATATGATTATCCTAATTTGACTCTATGATTCGACCTCTCCTCTGTTTTCTGTTTATCAGTTTGTTTCTTATTGAGCTGCCTGCACAGGAGCTACCATATGCCACAGACAGACTCATTGTGTCCGTTAGACAAGACGGACTTACCAAATCTGCTTCCACTTATTCTTTTAAGGATCAATCCCAGGCCAATTGGCTAACATCATTGGGAGTGAGGGAGTTAGAAAGCCTGGCTCCGGTAAGCAAAAACCCATATATGCCCGTATTGCTGAAGTTTGAAGGAACTATGGACGTTCCAGCTATGGTTGAGACATTGATGGCTTCAGGCCAATATGAATATGTGGAACCAGACTATAAAGGCTATGGAGCGGGCAAGATGGGTACAGCTCCTTCAGATCAATTGTTTGAGAGGCAATGGGGATTAGAAAATGACGGAAGTTTTGATAGCAAAAGTGTGGTGGATGCAGACATAGATATGACGGATGCATGGGAAATCACCACAGGGAGTAGGAGCATAATCGTAGCTATTCTGGATTCTGGCATTAAACCTGACCACCCTGAGTTCAGAGACAGATTATGGACAAACCTTTGGGATGTAAGGGGGAATAATACGGATGATGACAGAAATGGATATATAGATGATTTTTGGGGATGGGATTTTGTCAACGAAGGGGACAATGACTCAGAAGATAATGACCCTACTGATGATCACGGTCATGGAACTAATGTAACTGGGATTTTGGCAGCAAGTGGAGGTAACAATATTGGCTATGCAGGTGTGGACTGGAACTGTCAGATTATGACCCTCAAAATTCTGGATGATGAAAACTCAGGATTCTATTCCTGGTGGATTAAAGCCATCTATTATGCTGTGGACAATGGAGCCAATGTCATCAATATGTCGGTAGGGGGAGCTAGTTTCTCTGCTGGAATGGAGGACGCTATTCAATATGCTTTCCAACAGAAAGTACCCGTAGTAGCTTCCATGATGAACAACAATAATGACCTGGATCATTATCCGGCCTCTTACAAAGAAACCATAGCCGTAGGAGCTACCGATACAGATAACCAACGTGCCAGCCCCTTTTTCTGGAGCCACACTAGTGGAAGTAATTATGGTAGACATATAGATCTTGTAGCGCCTGGTAATTTCATGTATGGATTAGCTTATAATTCCGATTCGAATTATGAAACTTATTGGGGTGGGACTTCACAATCTACGCCTTTGGTAACAGGGGTCATTTCCCTGATGAAAAGCATAGATCCTGAACTGGTAGTGGATGAGGTCCGAAACCTTCTCAAAAATGGTGCAGTGGATGAGGTAGGGGACCCTGATGAGGATACCAGAGGGTGGGACCGCTTCCATGGATCAGGTCTCCTGAATGCTTATAACACCCTCAGTTTTCTGGCTACGCCTACCTCTGTGGAGGAAGATCTTCTTGCCTCCCAAGCCCAAATCTTTCCTAATCCCGGTAGTGGGATGTATCAGATAAGCTTTGAGGAAAATCCATTAGACTGGCAAATGACCTTGATAGATTTGAGTGGAAGAGAAATCAAGAGATGGGAGCAAGTTCCTGTTAGGGTAGCTCTGGAACTAGATTTACCAGATGGGGTGTATACCATGCTATTCAGTCATAAGCAAAACGCTACTTCCTTCCATAAGAAGCTGGTTCACCAACAAGTGAGGTAGGAGGAAATTTGATAATCAACAAAAGTCTATATCATTCACTCTACATTCTCTTATTCAATTATTCAAAATTCATTTATACCCCCAAAAAACGGATGACTGAAGTGGAATAGGCTGATACCGGCTGAAACAGAGATGTTGAGACTATGTTTGGTTCCGTGTTGAGGGATTTCTACTACTGCATGACATAAGTCCAGGACTACTTGCTTAACGCCCTGAATTTCATGGCCCAAGATGAGGGCGTATTTATGGTTTGGGTTTACCTCAAATTCCTGTAAAGGTGTACTATCCTCTGTTTGCTCCACGCCTATGAGTTGGTAGCCTTCTGATGTAAGCTGTTGGATAAGGGGGAGAATATGCTCGTGATATTCCCATGAAACACTTTTCTCAGCCCCTATGGCGGTTTTGTGAATTTCTCTGTGAGGAGGTCTGGGGGTAATGCCACATAGATGGATTTTCTCTATGCGGAAAGCATCTGAGGTGCGAAAGAGCGCACCCACATTATGCATGCTTCTGATGTCATCGAGGATGACCCTGACGGGAATTTTATAAGCCACCTCAAAGGCTTCCGGGCTCATCCTTCCCATCTCTTCAATACGGAGTTTTCTATACTGACTCATAGGTGGAGGCAAACTTTCGCTCGAATTTTCGTTTACAGTTTTATATTTGTGCCGAATCTTAGCAGCGAAAGTACAGAATTATGGTAAGCGATCGTACCCAGGAAATTCTCAAGAAAGTTAGAAAGATAGAAATCAAAACCCGTGGGCTGTCCAATCAGCTATTCTCCGGGGGCTACCATTCTGCTTTTAAGGGAAGAGGGATGTCCTTCTCTGAAGTTCGTGCCTACCAGTATGGGGATGATGTAAGAACCATAGACTGGAACGTAACGGCTCGACTGCAGGAACCGCATGTAAAGGTGTTCGAGGAGGAGCGAGAGATTACCGTAATGTTGCTGGTGGACATCAGTGGATCTACTTTTTTTGGGACGCAAAAAGACCGTGATCAGCTAGGTAGAATGAAGCAGGATATTATAGCGGAGATCTGTGCGGTCATCTCTTTTTCTGCCATCAATAACAATGATAAAGTGGGCATAATGCTCTTTTCTGACGAAGTAGAGCTATTTGTACCGCCTAAAAAGGGCCGAAACCATATCCTGAGAATCATACGTGAGATCGTAGCCATAGAGCCTAAACCTGCCAAAACCAACATAGCTGGCTGTCTCCAGCATATGTCTAATATGCTTAAGAAACGCTCGGTGGTTTTTGTCATTTCTGACTTTATGCAAAAAGATCCTAATTATAAGGATGACCTCAGCATAGCCAAAAGAAGACATGACGTAGTGGGACTCCACATCTATGACGACAGAGAAGTGAGCCTGCCCAAGATGGGACTGATTCGTGTGCAGGATGCGGAGACCAACAAGAGTATGTGGCTGAATTCTGACTCCAAAAAAGTACGTGAGAATTACCAGAAATGGTATGCTGACAACCTGGAAAAAACCCGCCAAACCTTTACCAGAAGTGGGGCAGATTTCATCAGTATAAATACCCGAGAATCTTACGTTACGGCCTTGCTGAACCTCTTCAGCATGCGTGAGAAAAGACGTTAACATATTTTTAACTACTCCCAGTTTCCGGCATTCGTTAATAATGCTAAAGTTTGTCGGTATGATGGAGAAGTTACTTCACGCTTTGGTATGGGGTATCAGTTGTGTGGGCCTCCTTGTCTGTCCAAATAGTGTTTTTTCACAATCCCCGGATGTGCTGGTAAAGGCTGACACCAATCAGATACGTATTGGAGAGCAATTTTCTGTAGACGTAGAAGTGGTACATGACACCTATGTTACCCTAAATACTCCCATTATCCTGGATAGCATTCCTGCCTTTGAAGTGATCAGTCGCTCTGCTGTAGATAGCAGCACATTGGCGGATGGAAGGATTTCTGAGAAACAGTCCTTTGTGTTGACTTCCTTTGATTCGGGAGCTTACAGTGTTCAGCTTCCCCTAGTCTATCAGGCAGGTAATCAACATGACACCATACTGGCAGAGGCATTCTCCCTTATGGTGGGAACCGTAGCCATAGATACTACACAGGCTTTTAAGCCTATCAATGATCCATTAGGTGTTCCGGTAACCTTCAAGGAAGTACTTCCTTATCTCTTGGTGATTGTAGGATTGCTGGCCCTAGGCTTAGGCATCTGGTATTACCTAAAAAATAGAAAGAAACCGGAAGCAGCCCCCAGGAAATTTGAGCCTGTTGTCATCCCGCATGAGTTAGCGCTGAAAAGGCTATCTCAGTTAGAGGGAGAAAAGTTATGGCAGCAGGGAGAAATAAAGGCTTATTATGTACAGCTCTCCAATATTGTGAGAGAATACCTGGAGAATAGATTTCACATACTGGCTTTGGAGTCCACT
Source organism: Bacteroidota bacterium (assembly GCA_038520955.1). GTDB lineage: Bacteria > Bacteroidota > Bacteroidia > J057 > J057 > JBCBKZ01. The sequence continues at coordinate 4,167 of JBCBKZ010000094.1, forward strand.
ACGGATGAGATCATGCAGCAGCTTTCTTACAGACTGAATGATGTGAAGCAGCAAGAGGATATCCGTAAACTTTTACAAATGTCTGACCTCGCCAAGTTCGCGAAAATGGTTCCGTTGGCTTCGGAGAACCAAGTGGCATTAGAAGAAGCCAGAGCCTTTGTGAAAGACACCCGGCAAAAGCTGGAAGAAATAGAGAAGAAAACAGAAGAAGTGGAAACACTTAACTAGAAGATATATGCTGAATTACCTTAAGAGTTTGTCATTTGCCAGTCCGTGGATACTGACCTTGTTGGTCATCCCGGCACTGATGATCCTATGGCATATTCTCAGGTACAATAAGATTTACCCTACTTTAAAGCTACCCATACTGGAAGGCATTCTCCCATTTCAACAAAATGTGAGAGGCCTCTTCAAGCAAAATCTGTTCATTCTACGTGCTTTGGCACTTGCTACCCTTATCGTAGCATTAGCCAGACCTCAGCGCAACTATAAGAATGAGGAGGTAAATACTGAAGGGATAGACATCGTCATAGCCATGGACGTATCCGGGAGTATGTTGGCCAGAGATTTTGAGCCGGATAGGTTAGGAGCGGCTAAGGAACGTGCAGCAGATTTCATCAGCCAACGTCCCAATGACAGAATCGGATTGGTAGTATTTGCCGGAGAAAGTTTTACCCAATGTCCGTTGACCATAGACCATAACGTTGTGGGACAGCTACTGGATGAAATTAAGAATGGTCTGATAGAAGATGGGACAGCCATAGGCATGGGATTAGCCAATGCGGTGAATAGACTGAGAGAAAGTGATGCCAAGAGTAGGGTAGTGATTCTCCTGACAGATGGGGTGAATAACTCAGGCTTTATAGATCCATTGACTGCAGTAGAGGCTGCCAATCAATACGGCATACGCGTGTATACGATAGGTGTGGGTAGAAGAGGAAAAGCACCCTATCCTGTGCAGACACACTTTGGGCTTTCTTACCAGAACATAGATGTGGAGATAGATGAGGAGTTACTGGAAGAAATAGCCGAGCAAACCGGTGGGCAGTATTTTCGCGCCACCAATAATCAAGGACTCAAAGATATTTACGAAACGATAGATGAACTGGAGAAATCCAAGATTCAGGTGACGGTTCTCAGCAGAAAGACGGAAGAGTTTTACGGCTTCCTTTTGTTGGGCTTAGGCATTCTCGGAATAGAATGGCTGCTCCGTTACACCTGGTTAAGAAGTATACCATAGCTTATGATCAAACTGGCCAGACCGGATGCATTGTATTTATTGATAGCTTGGGTTCCCTTGCTAGTGGTATTCCTGTATTATCTGTGGAGTAGAAAGCGAGCTATTCAGAAATTTGGTGACTGGGACCTGGTACAAGCTCTTATGCCAGATAAGCCTGGATTTAAGCATACCACCAAGTTCATTTTGCTAAGCTTAGCCTACTTCTCAATGGTCATAGCCTTGGCAAACCCCCAATTGGGTAGCAAGCTGGAAAAGGTAAAGCGTTCAGGTGTGGACCTTATGGTAGCATTGGACATTTCTCAGTCTATGCTGGCACAGGATGAAAGACCTTCCAGATTAGCAAGATCCCGACAGTTTATTTCCAGTCTGATAGATGATCTGAAGGGAGATAGAATAGGGCTGATCATTTTTGCGGGCAATGCCTATTTGCAGGTTCCCTTAACCTCAGATTATGTAGCTGTCAAGACCTTCCTGCAAACCATTACCACAGAATTAGCCCCTACACAAGGGACAGCCATAGGAGAAGCTATTAAGCTGGGAGAAAAAGCTTTTGAGAATGGAGACCCTCAGTTTAAGGCTATGGTAGTCCTTTCTGATGGAGAAAACCATGAGCCGGAAGCCCAGGAAGCCGCAGAAGCAGCCGGGGAGAAAGGAATTATCATTCACACGGTAGGGGTAGGTACGCCTAAGGGTGCTCCTATTCCTGTGCTCAAAGGCGGTAGAGAAGACTATAAGCGTGATAAGGGGGGAAGTATTGTATTCTCCAAGTTGAATGAAAATATGCTTCAACGTGTAGCTGTAGCAGGAAATGGGAAGTACTTCCGCTTGTCAAATGGGAGTCGGGAAGTAAAAGCTATCGTGAGTGAACTGGCTGCCATGGAAAGAAAAGAATATGAAGAGCGTGTATTCACAGACTATGAGGACCAGTTTCAGTGGTTCCTGGCCCTGGCCATTTTCCTGCTCGTAATAGAATACTTTATCTCAGAAAGAAAGAATAGATGGTTTAACAACTGGAAGATGTTTGAAACCAGAAAAGCATAGATGATGAAGATAGTTAGAAAAATATATCCTGGCTGTAGAGACGCGATGCATCGCGTCTCTACCTTGGGTTTAATTAAGGCATGCAGCCTCTTAACCATATTCGTTCTCCTAACCACCCTAAGCGCTAATGCCCAAATATTCGGGACAGGAGAAAGGCAATACCTCAGAGATGGGAATAAAGCCTATATGAAAGGAAGCTACGGCATGGCTGACTCTGCTTACCATGAGGCATTGAACAGAAACAATGGTAGTCATGTGGGTCATTTCAATAGAGGGGATGCCTTATACAAGCAGGAAAAATTTGATGAAGCTGTTGGAGAATTTCAACTAGCTGCGAACATGGCGGAGGATCCTAAGGCGAAAGCCAAGGCCTACCACAACCTGGGGAATGCACTTCTCAGCAACGCACAAGAACAGGGAAATCTGGAAAAAAGCATAGAGGCCTTTAAACAGTCTTTACGCCTGAATCCTGATGATGAGGCCACTCGTTACAACCTCGCTTATGCCATGAATATGCAAAAGAATGGAGAGGGTGGAGGAGGAAATAATCAAGACCAGCAGAACCAGGATCAGCAGAATAAGGACCAACAGGATAAGAATAACCAAGACCAGCAGAACAAGGACCAGCAGCAGGATCAACAAGACCAGCAGAATCAGGATCAACAATCAGATCCCGAAAAGCAGAAGGACCAACAGCAGCAAGCTCAGCAGCAGCAAATGTCTCCAGAGGAGATTTCCAGAATGTTGGAAGCGTTAATGTACCAGGAAGAAAAATTGCAGAAAGACCTCCAGAAAAAGAAAGTCAAGAAAGGTCAAAAAGTTAAACCGGAGAAAGACTGGTAAGAAAGAAGTTTATGCAAAGAAGACCCCTACATACTAGCCTTTGCCTGCTCCTAATGGCTCCCCTTTTCATGCTGAATACTGCTTCAGCCCAGAAGTTTGTGGCCTTTGTAGATAGGAATAAAGTGCCGGTCAATCAGCCTTTTCAGGTATCCTTCCAGTTGGAGAATGCCCAGAGTAGGCAGATAGAATTCCCTGACTTTGAGCCCCTGCAAGTTGTAGCGGGACCTAATTCATCCTCCAGTATGCAGATTGTGAATGGGCAGGTGAGTCAAACCATGAGCTATTCCTTCTATCTCAGAGGAGCGAAAGAAGGAAAGTTTACCATAGGTAAAGCTACCATTAAGGTAGGAGATAAGACGCTAGCTACTGAGCCTATCTCTGTAGAAATAGTAGCCGGGGCCGCCAACCCTCAGGGTGGAAATAACCAGACACAAAACGTAGCTACCAATCAACAAAATACAGGCTCAGATGGGGTTAGCCCAGACCTGATGAGGCAGATACGTGAGAATGTATTTGTTCGTGCTATTCCTTCCAAGTCCAATGTGATGCAGGGGGAGCAGTTTAGCGTAACTTTTAAACTATACATGGGAGCCACTATCTCCGGCCTGAATTTGGTGGAGTCTCCTTCCTTCAAGAGTTTTTGGGTAGAGGAAATCAATACGGAAAATGCCCAACCCAAGGCAGAAATCTATAATGGAAAACGCTTCAATGTAGCTACCATTAAAAAGGTCATTCTATTCCCGCAACGCTCAGGGAAACTGACCATAGACAAAATGAAGCTGGAGGCCAATATCAAAGTAAGAGGCCCTAGGAGGAGGTCCCAATCTATCTTTGATAGCTTTTTTGAGACCTATCAGGACGTACCCTTTGAGTTTTCCAGTTCGCCTGTAAGCGTAAATGTAAAGGCCCTCCCATCCGCAGGCAGACCTGCCGATTTTAGTGGGGCGGTGGGTTCTTACACCTTAGATGTCACCCTGGATAAGAATGAAACAGAAACAGGGGAACCTGTAACCATGAAGGTGAACCTGAAAGGAAAAGGAAACATTAAAACCTTGGAGACGCCCAAACTGGATTTCCCGCCAGATTTTGAGGTATATGATCCCCAGGTGGCAGATAAATTCTCCAAGAGTGGAGGGGTGATCAGCGGTTCCAAGACTTTTGATTTCCTCATCATTCCACGTAATCCTGGTAACTATAAATTGCCTCAGGTAAGCTGGTCATATTATGATCTGGCCAAAGGAAGATATGTTAGCCTACAATCAGATAGCTATAACCTGCAGGTAAGTGGAGAAGCACAGGAAGCCAGCAATGCACCTCTGGTAACCCAGAAAGAAGACATAGAACTGATAGGGCAAGACATACGCTACATCATGACAGAAGGAGCCAGCCTGCAAGCTAAGGGAGAGTCCTTCATAGATGGAGGCCTGTTTTGGTTGTTATACCTGCTTCCTTTTGTGGGGTTTGCGGGCCTTTGGTGGCTCAAACAACGCTCAGATACCCTCGCAGCAGATGTGGCAGGTACACGTTCCCGTAAGGCTAATAAAGTAGCTGAGAAGCGTCTCAGCAAAGCGCGTAAGTTCCAACAGGAAAATGAAGAAGGAGCCTTCTACAAAGAAATCTCCCAAGTGGTTTGGGGCTACTTGGCGGATAAATTGGCTTTGGGACAGTCGTCTCTTTCCCGTCAGAATATTAAGGAACTTTTGACCCAGAGAGGCATTTCTCAAGCGACTATAGATAGGATCACAGGTCTACTAGACACAAGTGAGATGGCGCTCTTTGCTCCGGCATCTGCCAAAGGAGGGATGAGTCAGTTGATGGACGAAACCACTCAATTAATCACAGACCTGGAAAGTGAGTGGAAGCAGGTAGTAGCGTAATTGAATTTATTCCCCTCCTCGGAGGGGCTAGGGGTAGGTAACATATGAGGATCGTAACCCACCTCTGAATCTCTCCCGTATCAAATGCGGGATATGCTCCTCAAAGGAGACTTAAGTGATGTAAAATGAAAAATATAGCATATATACTGAGCCTTTTTCTCTCGCTGTTCTCAGGGCAGATGCTGGCAGATCCCTTACAGGATTTCTACGTTGGTAATCAAGCCTATGAGATTGAACAGTATGAGGACGCTATCAAGGCATATGAACGCATTCTAAGCGCCGGAGAAGAATCGGCTGAGGTTTACTTCAACCTGGGTAATTCTTACTACAGAACCTCTCAGTTGGCACCAGCCATCTTGAACTATGAGAGGGCTTTAAGCCTGGAACCCGATAATGAAGATATCATCACCAATCTTCGTCTGGCAAATCTGAGAGTGGTTGATAACCTGGAAGCCAAGCCAGAGTTTCTGGTTCAGAAGATGTGGAAAGACTGGGTAGGATCTAATCACTCAGGCGGATGGGGTATATGGGCTGTGGTCTTGTTGTGGTTAGCACTAGCGGCCGGAGCTGCCTTCTTGTTCGTGGGGAATGGGGTAGTGAAGAGAATTGGGTTTTTCTCCGCCTTAGGATTGGCTGTAGTGTCTATCTTATTCCTGACTGTGGGTCTCCAAAAGCGCTCCATAGAGAAAAGCAGTAAGCAGGGCATCATCTTCACACAGAATGCCTATGTGAAGGCCAGCCCGGACCAGACAGCTCAGGATCTGTTGATCTTACATGAAGGTGTCAAAGTGCGTATACTTCGCACCACGGGCAACTGGACGGAGATCAAAATCTCCGATGCAAATGTGGGAGATATTGCGGGTTGGCTCGACCAAAACGCCATTCAGGAAATATAAATGTGAGGGATGTGAATAAAATTTACATTTCTATTTGACACAAAGGAAAAAGAGTCTATATTTGCTCCACCTTACGAAAAAGGGCAACGTTTTTTTGAAAAATTGGTCCGGTAGTTCAGTTGGTTAGAATACATGCCTGTCACGCATGGGGTCGCGGGTTCGAGTCCCGTCCGGACCGCAAAAAACGCCTCTCACAATTTGTGAGAGGCGTTTTTGTTTTCCGTTCAAGGCTAAATAACTATCCACGAGAATCCTGATAGAGGGGGAGCCTTAGCCTTACTCTCTTACCTGTTGGCTCTCTTGATATTCTTCCTCCCCTGAATAGCCTACTTCTGAAAACAAACATTCCCTTTTTCTCAACTGAATTCTTTCCTCTTCTGCTGAATTAGGATTTGCTGATTGTGGTATTACTTACAAGAATTGGCTCAATAAATATGCGGCAGTATATCTGTTTTTCGGAATATTCTATCTTGCAAAAATAATGACTATATTTATAGTTTGTAGGCTGAATATTTTCTCAGGATAGCTTTGAAGCTAAAGGCGTTGAATGCCTCATGTTATAAACCCAAGCAAGATGCCAGAAAAACAGACTGATGCATTGATCAATGTGCATACACATATATTCTCATATAAAGATGTACCCCCTTTTATCGCACGCGGGTTTATCCCATTTCCATTTTATCTACTAACCCATTTTTCTTTCATTTTTGGGGTATTTAAGCTGTACAAAAAATGGAAGGACTACTATTATTGTCTGCAAAAAAAGAAACATAAAGTAATCGGACTGGCGAAGAGTGCCCTTTGGTTGAATGCACTGTATTCTGGTTTCATTCTCTGGATTACCATTAATTCCACTTATTACGTATTTGATTGGGCTTGTGTTATTCCTGATTGGGAAACATTAGTAGCTTTTTTAGATAAGTTAACCGAATGGAATTTACTGCTACCAGATATTCATATCCTCCTTAAGATAATCATATTAGGACTTGGGCTGATTGTGAATAAAGGATTGAGATGGTTTCTCTTAAAAATTAGTTCATTTGTCATAAAACCTTTAGCCAAGCTCCCGGGTAAAAACACCTTGAATTTTTTCAGTCGATATTTAAAGATCGCCTCTATTGCTAACTATAAAGAACAATCTACTGCCTATAACAAGCTCTACAAGATGTATCCTCCAGGTTCCAAGTTCGTGGTACTTACCATGGATATGACCTACATGAATCTTACTCCACCCAGAAGTTACTATGAACAGCTGGATGACATTGTAAAGATGATGTCGAGGGATAATAAAAACTATCAAAACATCATTCCTTTTTTGTTTGTTGACCCCAGAAGAATTGAGAAAGATCCGAGTTTTTTCAAATGGTCCTTTATGAATGGAGAAATCGTATTAGAAGATTGTAAACTTAAAGAGTATGTAGAAGATGGGCTATTTAGAGGAATAAAGATCTATCCTGCTCTTGGCTACTATGCTTTTGATGAACGCTTGCTACCTCTTTGATTGTATTGTATACAGGAGTACTTGCCTATTACCACCCATTGTACGGTCGGGACCATTTTTTACAGGCAGAGAATGAAAAGGGAGTGGTTTACACATCCAGTATTCAAAGACAGAGAAGGTG
>JBCBKZ010000950.1:0-1915 GCA_038520955.1 Bacteroidota bacterium
GGGCTAATATGGCATATTAGCCCTCCAGGAAACCCGTAAGGACTTCGAAGGGGACTTTACCCTGGTAGTATTTCCACTAGCCAAATTTAAGCTGGGCGCTCCACCAGTGATAGGGGAGGCGCTGGGAAAGTATCTGGCAGAAGAGTTAGCCTTTGTAGAATCCTTTAACGTGATTAAGGGATTTCTCAATCTCAAGCTGACCGACGCTTACTGGTGTTCTTTTCTAGCGAATGCCTCCGCGAATGAAGGCTTTCTGAAAAGAAAAGATGGCAATGGTCAAAAGGTAGTAGTAGAGTATTGCTCTCCTAACACCAACAAGCCCCTTCACCTGGGACACCTACGTAACATAGTGCTGGGGTATAGCATGACAGAGGTTCTGAAAGCTAATGGGTATGAGGCACATCCCGTATGTCTGTTTAATGACCGTGGGACAGCCATCAGTAAGTCCATGCATGCCTGGCTGGTAGCCGGGAAGAATGATACACCAGAAAGTACAGGAATAAAGGGTGATTTGCTGGTAGGCAATTACTATGTAGAATATGCCAAGCTAAATGACATAGAGATTCACCAACTCATAGAAGAAGGGGTGGAAGAGGGGGAAGCAAAGAAGAAAGCCCCCAGTAGTGTAGCTGTACAGGATATTCTCATCAAATGGGAGAATGGAGACAAAGAAATCCGTGGTCTGTGGGAGAATATGAATAGCTGGGTGTACAAGGCTTATCATCATACGTTTGACCGTCTGGGTATCTCTTTTGAGAAATTCTACTATGAGTCTCAGTTATACCAGCTAGGGAAAGAAGCCGTCATGAAAGGGCTGGAGTCTGGTGCTTTCTACAAAAAAGAGGATGGATCTGTTTGGGTTGATCTGACTGAAGATGGACTGGATCATAAACTGCTCTTACGTAGCAATGGTACTTCTGTCTATATGACACAGGACATAGCTACAGCAGATGTTCGTTTTCAGGATTATGGAATGAATAGTTCTGTATACGTGGTAGGTAATGAACAGGATTATCATTTTAAGGTACTCTTCCTAATTCTCAAGAAACTGGGCTATTCTTTCGCGGAAGGTTTGCACCATCTTTCTTATGGCATGGTAGATCTACCTACTGGGAAAATGAAGTCCCGTGAAGGTAAGGCCGTAGACGCAGATGACCTCTTGGATCAGATGGAGCAGACTGCTAAGGAAACCACGGAAGAACTAGGGAAAACAGAAGGGATGACAGAGGCTGATTTACAAGAGTTGTATCAGAGCATAGCACTTAGTGCCCTTAAGTACTTCCTGGTAAAGGTAGATCCTCAGAAACGTATGTTGTTTGATCCTAATGAGTCTGTGGACATTCATGGACACACAGGACCCTTCATCCAATATGCCTATACCCGTACGGCTTCTATTAAGCGTAAGGCGGAGGATGTAGCTTCCTTTGAGGAAAATACTACTCCTGAACTGGGGCTACATGAAAATGAGCGTTTTCTGCTTCGTAGAATGGCCTTCTATCGTCAGGTGCTCAAAGAAGCGGCTGATAACTATAACCCTTCCCTCATTGCGAATTATGTGTATGAGCTGGCCAAGGACTATAACCGTTTTTATCATGGCGATAAGATCCTCCACTCTGATCATCCAGCTACGAGTTCCTTCCGTTTTGCCCTGTCCAACTTTGCCGGTGCTATCATGAAGGAATCTATGCGTTTACTGGGGATCAATATGCCTGAGAGAATGTAGTATCGCTCAGGGTGGATTTGTTCATTTCTGATTATATTGCCTGGGTAAGTGGCAGAATTAACATAGAGGTAGACTTAAGTCAATAAGAAGTATGTTTCGTTATTTCATAAGTAGAGAGTTTTTCTTGACGCTGGTAGGATTAGGAGTGGTAGGTTTACTTCACTACATAGCTATATTCTTCGTTTTCCTACC
>JBCBKZ010000951.1:0-1908 GCA_038520955.1 Bacteroidota bacterium
TTTTCCAGTTACTTTATCCCTTTCTCAACTAATGGAACATACAGGATTTATCAGCCTTATACCCACATTGGTAGTCTTATTACTGGCTTTGTGGACCCGGAAGACCTTTGAGTCTTTGCTAGGAGGTGCACTGGTGGGCTTCATACTATATGCTAAGTGGGGCTTTTTCAATTCCTTCACGGATACCTTTCTGACTGTAATGCAGGATGTAACCATAGGATGGATCATATTAGTTTGTGGCTTATTTGGTTCCTTGATCCATTTGTTGGTTAAATCGGGGGGAACGCTTGCCTTTGCAGAATGGGTACTGACCTTCATCCATTCAAGAACGGGTTCATTGATAGCTACTTGGTTATTGGGTATCATCATTTTTATAGATGATTACCTGAATGCCCTGACCATAGGGAGTTCCATGAAGAGGGTGACTGATAAGTTCCGTGTCCCCAGAGAAATGCTGGCCTATGTGGTGGATTCTACGGCAGCACCTATTTGTGTGCTGATCCCACTTTCTACCTGGGCAATTTATGTGTCGGCCTTACTGGTAGAATTGAATGTGGCAGAGGAAGGAGAGGGACTGCGAGCTTATCTCCAGGCTATTCCCTTCATAGTGTATGGTTGGGTAGCTGTATTAGTGGTTCCCTTGGTGATCATGAAATGGATTCCTGCCATGGGACCTATGAAGGCAGCAGAGAAGCGAGTGGCGGAGGGTGGACCTACTGTACCTCCAACTTATCAGGCTAAGGAAGAGATGTCGGAAAGCTTCTCTCATACCCCTCAATTATATTTCTTTGTTTTACCTATTCTGGTCTTAATAGGAGCTACCATATTTTTCGACATAGATGCCCTAAAAGGTGTTATGGTAGCTACTGTTTTTACGGTGGCCTTATACATCTGGAGAAAGATTATGAATTTTTCGGAGGCCATGGAGTATGTGTTTGATGGCTTCAAGCATATGCTATATGCCCTGGCTATTATCGTGATGTCCTTTGTGCTGAAAGAGGTGAATGATCAGTTAGGTCTTACCCAATACATAATAGAGAGTGTGTCTCCATGGATGAACAAAGCCTGGCTGCCCGCCATTGCTTTTGTGGCTTTGTCAGGTGTAACCTTTGCTACGGGATCCTTCTGGGGCGTATATGCCATATCTTTTCCTATTATCATCCCACTTGCCCAGGAGCTGGATGTCAATATGTGGCTAGCCATAGGAGCAGTAATCAGTGCTGGGTCTTTTGGTTCGCACGCCTGTTTTTATGGAGACGCCACCGTTCTATCTGCCTCTGCTACAGACTGCGATAATATGTCTCATGTGATGACACAGCTGCCTTATGCTTTGATAGCGGGAGGGATAGCTACAGTGATATATGTAGTTCTGGGGTATGTGGTGTAGCTTTTGCTCACAGTTGTGGTCGGTCCAGATCATGATCTGGATTTACAAACTAGCCTTATGAGGTCTATCGGTTCGGATCATGATCCAAACTTACATGAGACTAACTGGTATACTGTTGACTCCATCTGTAAGGATTAAGCAGGATGTACTTTCTGATTCTTTCCATTTCTTCATGATCCCTTATTACCCTATCATGATATCTAGATTGCCATTTGAATTGGATCTGCTTTTTGTTGGCCCAGCGTTTTACAGAGCCTTTGAAAGCTCTAATGATATCAGGAAGATTATCTTTCTGTGGACCAAAGCTTGTGGGCTCCCAGCTATCCAAGGGTGGTTTGTCAAAAATCAGAATACCATGAATATGATCAGGCATTATCACAAATGTATCTAATTCCACATATGGATAATGATCAGGGATTTCATGCCAGTATTCAAAAACGGTTTGAGCTATAGTACTTTTTATCAGGTATGAGTCAAGAAGAGAAAGTGAGTAAGATGAAGGATGGAGAGTCTTTTTTATG
>JBCBKZ010000952.1:0-1900 GCA_038520955.1 Bacteroidota bacterium
ACAGATGTTACAGCCTTTACCTCCACAAATCTGGCAGGAGATATCCATCTCCGCACTGATTTCAGTAAATGGGAAGTAAGAAGGTCTCAATCGGATTTTGACTTCATCCCCGAACATCTCTCTGGCGAAGTACAGTAATGACTGCTTCATGTCGGCAAAGCTGATCCCTTCATCTACCGCCAGTCCTTCTACCTGATGAAAGAAGCAGTGTGAGCGCGCAGAGATTGCCTCATTCCGGTATACACGTCCAGGAGCCAGCACTCTAATAGGGGGCTCTTCAGTCTCCATCACGCGGATCTGGACAGGAGAAGTATGCGTACGTAATACGTAGTCAGGTTCTCTGGATACAAAGAAGGTATCCTGCATGTCCCTGGCAGGGTGATTAGGAGGGAAGTTAAGGGCAGTAAAGTTATGCCAGTCATCTTCTATCTCCGGACCTTCCGCCACTGAAAATCCTATCTTATTGAAGATCTCAATGATCCTGGCCATGGTAATGGAAAGAGGATGTCTGGCTCCCGTTCTGAACGGATCACCGGGAAGCGTCAGGTCATGTGGTTGGTCTGCCTTACGGCCTACTGCTACCACAGCCTTCTCTCCTTCTTTCAGCCTATTATTAGCTAAGGTCTTCAGGTCATTCAGCGCCTTCCCCAGGGTTCTCTTCTGCTCTGAAGGGAGCGTACGGAACTCTGCCACCAAATCATTGATAACGGCCTTTTTGTTAGTATAGGAGCGTTTGTAGGTTTCCAGACTACCTGCATCTGAGAATGCATATCCCTGGATTTCCGCTTCCAGTTGCTTGATTTTTTCTTCCATAATGGTATTTCCCCTGCAAAAGTAAAAAAGTTTCTCTTACTCACAGAGAAATTACTTGAAACATCTAAGCGTCTGAAAGAGAGAAGTATTAATTCATGACCTCACATCTGCGAAGTAACTGCCTGAGTTGTTGAATTTCCCAGTGAGTGACGGGATTAAACGATAGGTCTAATACGCGGACTTTAGCCATCCCTCCAAACCAAGCCGGGATTTCCGTCAGCTTGTTTTTACTGATGTAGAGATAGGTCAATGTAGGCAGGTCTTTCATGCTGACGGGTAAGGACCTAAGCTTATTACGTGAGAGGATGAGGGTTTCTAGCTTGGTTAAGGAAGAAATCTCCTCGGGAATTTCTGTCAACTTATTTCCACTCAGATTGAGCGCTTGCAGATTAGGGTAGTTGAGGACTTCAAAAGGGAAGCGTCCTAGCTTCTGGTCTTCTAAACTGAGTTTGTAGACGTTTTCTGGATCACGCTGTGCTTCTGTAATACTCCTCACCCAGACCTTAGCTTGTAACTGTTGGGCATTTAAGATGGAGATAGAATCTGCTGCGAGTGGGGCCTCTTCTTGAGAAAAAACACAAAGTGGAAAAGAAAAAATAAGAGAGAAGAGAATGAAAGTAAAATGGTGGTTCACGTGCTTCATATGTTCGCAGCTTCCTAAAATCCTCCCCTCAGCTTTCTGTAAGTCGGCAGAGTGTCAGACATGTGTTTGTACAATATAGCCTAAATATCCTGTACGATAAAGATGGCATTCTTATTCAAATCGTAGAAGCCAAACTCATGTGTACCCCAAGGCGTATTCATCCGTAACTTTTCAGAAGGAACGGTACCCCTTTCTACAAACTCTTTAAAAAGAGGTTGTATATCCTTTACAAATATCTTCATGACAGACCCTCCCAATAAGGGGTCATCTTCTGTGTCTGCATGCCATTGTAAGTGAAAAAGCAGGTGATCCCGTTTTAGTCCTGCATACATATCATCTCCAAAAACTTTGATGAAGCCTGTTTTCTCTTCATACCAGGCCAGGTCTCTCTGAATGTCAGAAGAAGGGAGTACAGGCTCTATGTTAATGAGTAAGGAAGAGGTG
>JBCBKZ010000953.1:0-1897 GCA_038520955.1 Bacteroidota bacterium
GATATGTTTATGATCATCAGCATCACCCTGCTAGGATTAGGAAGTGCGTTTTTACCTTTTGTGAGAAAGCTTCCCTTAAGTTATGAAAGTGGAGAATATCTTTTCCTGATTTTCTGTGTAGCGGCAGGCTCTATGGTGAACCTAAATAGTCTGGTAACGGGTGTTCCTCAACTCATAGGCTTCATGGCCATCATAGTCTATGGCGCTCTTATCTTTCATACGCTCTTTTGTTACCTATTCAAGATAGATGCTGATACGGCCATTATCACCACAGCTGCAGGCGTATGTGGTCCTCCTTTCATTGGGCCTGTAGCTAGTGCCTTAAAAAATCGTGAAATAGTTCCGCTTGGAATGACGCTGGGCGTAATAGGATTAGGTCTGGGAAATCTAGTAGGAATTAGTGTGGCCTGGCTGGTGGAGACCTTTTTATTATAAGGAAAAAAGGGTGCGGATGAGAGGACTCGAACCTCCACAGGGTTTCCCCCACTAGAACCTGAATCTAGCGCGTCTACCAATTCCGCCACATCCGCATTAAGATTTGACAATTGGGCCTCAAATATAGTAGGAAAAGGAAAAGCTTAGCAAGATTATTTAGCAAATAATGGTAAATTCTTATGCGGAATTTTGCTATTTCCTATAAACGACGCCGCCTATGCAGATTTACAGAAAGTGGATCAGTTGCTGTATCTTGCTATCTTTCACTCTGCTTTTTCATTATCTCCCCGCTCAGAATGTTCTCTCCCTTGAAAAAAGGAAGAGTTTCAAGCGTATATATTACCTCCCGGGTGATTTCATCAGGTTTCAGGTACATGATGATGGAGCCGTCTATCATGGCTTTATTGAGTCTGTGACGCAAAAAGATTTAGTTTTAGTGAAGAGCATTAGCCTGGGTAATACGGATGAGGATGACTTACAGGTCTTCAGGGATTATGTCCCCCTGGAGAATATTTCTGTCATTTTTCCCTCAGAAGATCATTACTGGCAATACTTCAGGAAGATGTTTTATGCAGGGACCATGGCAGGCGGTAGTGCCCTCATAGGCATAGCCACAGTTAATAGCATCATAGAAAAACAGACACCTGATTTAGGGAGTCTGATCATCTTGTCAAGTATTATGACACTTGGTCTAGGTGTAAGATATACAGGAAGAAACAAGTATAAACTCGGGAAGAAATGGCAGTTAGTGGTGAGGCCTGCTTTCCCGGTAGTACCAAAGGAGAACTCCAGACCCGAATAAGCGTGCTCACCCGAATCTGGAGTCAATTAGTTAGTTACAAAACTCATCAAAAGCAGCTCTCAAGTTAGCTGAGATCAGCTGCGCAGGCCTACCTTCAATATGATGTCTTTCTACCATATGAACGAGTTGGCCATCTTTGAAAAGAGCAACAGATGGTGAAGAAGGAGGATATGGAAGCATATACTCTCTGGCTTTCTTGGTAGCATCAAAAGCTACACCTGCAAAGACAGTTACTACATGATCCGGCTTAGCTTCATTCTCTAGCGCGTGAACTACCCCAGGACGCATAGTCCCTGCAGCACATCCACAAACAGAGTTCACTACTACCAGCGTAGTGCCTGACTGAGCCATGGCATCATCTACTTCTTCAATGGTTTTGAGATCTCTTACACCTGCGTCTACAAGTTCCGCACGCATAGGAGCCACAATTTCTGCTGGATACATATTATAATGCGTTGTTAATGAAATACTAGTATGAATTCCTAAAACGCATTCAAGTTACGAAATGTTTGCTTGCTTTCAAGACGGCTGGACGACAAAGAGGATATACTTACTTTCTCCAAATGAAGTAGCCTACTGGCCAAAAAAGGAGCGTAATGAAAAAAGCATTCCAAGGATTTCTCCCCTTTCTTTTAGCCGTTTGGACGGCATCTACTAAAG
>JBCBKZ010000954.1:0-1891 GCA_038520955.1 Bacteroidota bacterium
GGCCATGGACCCGGAGCCGGGAATCCCAAACAGGAGCGTAGGCATGAGGGCTCCCCCCTCCTTCGCATTATTAGCAGATTCAGGCGCTATCACGCCCCTTATGTCTCCCTTTCCGAATTTACTTTTGTCTTTGGAAGTCTGGATTACATGTCCATAGGCAATCCAGTCAACTACGCTTCCTCCCATACCGGGAATAGCTCCCACTATGGTCCCGATACTGGCACAGCGGACGGCCAACCACTTATTCTTGATGAGATCCTTAACCCCTACTAGCCAGCCTCCCTTTCCCAGAGTAGCTCCATCCTTAGCTATGGCACTGTCTTTTCGGAAGAGTTCGGAGATTTCCGGAAAGGCAAAGATAGATAAAGCTATCACCACGAGGGGCAGTCCATCATACAAATAGTCTATTCCGAAAACCATTCTGAATTCTCCCGTTGCCGGTGCAGCGCCTACACTCCCTACCAATATTCCGAAGCCACAGGCTACCACTCCTTTTACCAGACTTTTCCCTGACAAAGAACCTACCATGGAAAGCCCAAAAACTGCCAGCATAAATAGCTCTGCGGAGCCAAAAATGAGAATAACCGGCCTGGCTATCTGCACAAAAAATGTTAAGATAATGGCCCCAAATAAGCCGCCAAAGAGAGAAGCTGAAAAGGCAGCCCCCAAGGCTCTAGCCGCCTCTCCTTGTTGGGCGAGTGGGAATCCATCCAGCACAGTAGCCTGACTGGAACTGGAACCAGGTATCCCCATCAAGATGGAAGTAAATGTTGCGGAAGTAGGAATCACCGCCACAAGGCCCACTAAGGTTGCCAGGGCGGAAACTTCATCCATTCCATAAAGGAATGGAAGTAGTAAGGATAGACCTGCTATCCCACCTAATCCAGGAAATATCCCAATGAGTAAGCCCAGCAATACCCCCAACATCAGGAAACCAAAATGCTCCGGAGTAAATAGGGTCTGGAATGCCTGTAATACTAGTTCAAACATGCTTAGATATTCAATCCGAAGGAGTCTCTTAACCACTGCTTCATATACTCCTTCTCCTTCTGGTCTACATTAGTCGCTAAATCAAAAATCTTCTTCGCCTTATCCCCAATTACCTGCTCGTAATAGCCTAAGGCCTTTACCTTGCTAACCTTATACTTCTCATCTTCTTTCATTTTGGCTATAGCTTTCTGGTATTCTGCCACTATCTCATCAGGAGTCTCGTTAGGCGTAAGTAGTAGCTTCATTCCTCCAAAACCAGCTGCCATAAAGGCAAACCAGGTATCCCACTCTATGCCAGTACGTGAATACCCTACTTGTTCATAGACTTCTCCAAAGTGAGGTAAGTCAGGAAAAGAAGGATCCCGAATAAGTTCTCCATTTTCATCTAAGGCGCCGAAGCTAAACAAAGGAATGGCTTCTCCGGCCTCTACCAGAGGAATTACATTCTTGATATAGGCAGATGAGGTTTGGTAGTCTATCAGTACTTCTCCCCTTTCAAATGCTAAGCGGCCCGCTCCTCTCCCTCTGAAGCCAAAGACTGCCTGCACATTCAGGTCCAGTAAGTCAAAAGAATACATGGGTACTATATCCAGGGAAGTAGGGCCCTGGCTGGCATATTTGAGAGGGACTTCTTTGATTTTCTCTATTTCTGCTGCTGATTTAATCCCCAAAGTGGGAGAACAGTAAACCACGCCACCCGTGGGATAAGCCATGATAGGTTTGTAGTTTTTGTAATCATAGCGGACACGAGGATCATCCAACAGATAAGGCATCTGCGTAGTGCCGGAAGTTCCCAGTATCATGATCCCATCTGGTTTTACTCTATCAGCAAATAAATTTGCCCCTTTAATGGAGCCTCCACCGGGAATGTTATTGATGATAACAGCAGGGTTCCCACTGA
>JBCBKZ010000955.1:0-1878 GCA_038520955.1 Bacteroidota bacterium
CTTTTTGAAAGACCTGATTGATCCTGCGGTAGACCAGATTGAGGGATGGGAAGAGCAGTTGAAAAATATAGCAGTTTACCTCTCCATTATTTTAATAGCACAGGCTTTCTTTTCTTTTATGAGAATCTACCTATTTGCGCAGGTAAGTGAGAGAGCCTTGTCAGATATAAGACTAGCTATCTACAGGAAGTTGATCAGTCTAAGACTTCCGTTTTTTGAAGAAAGAAGGGTAGGGGAGTTAACCAGTAGAATTACCTCAGATGTGAGTCAGTTACAGTCTGCTATGTCAGTAACATTGGCAGAGTTTCTCCGGCAAATATTTACCTTTATAATAGGCATAGTTTTACTTTTCGGTGTGTCAGTTAGGTTGACCCTGGTCATGATGGCTACCTTCCCGGTAACCATTATCATTGCCATTTTTATAGGGCGCTACATCAGGAAGGTGTCTAAGAAATCTCAGGATGCCCTGGCTGATGCTAATGTAGTGGCGGAAGAAACACTTCAATCTATCCAGATCGTTAAAGCATTCGCTAACGAGCTGCTGGAAGTCTTTCGCTACTCCAAGAAGCTGGATGAGGTAGTTATGTACGCCTTAAAAGCTGCCAATGCCAGAGGGGTATTTGTCGTATTTCTGATTACAGCTGTTTTTGGAGGGATTACCCTCGTAATCTGGTATGGAGCCAGTTTGATAGGAGCTGGAGAAATTAAGATAGGAGATCTGATCTATTTCGTGATGATTACCCTATTTATAGGGGGGTCCATTGCCGGACTGGGAGATCTATATGGACAGCTTCAAAAAACCATAGGAGCTTCAGAGAGAGTCAGAGATATTCTCCGTGAGAAAGAAGAAATTATTCTCCCTGAAGAAAGACCCCAAACCGTTAAAAGATTAGCGGGAGATATACAGTTCCAGGAAGTAGCCTTTAGTTATCCTACCAGACCTGAACTGACAGTCCTGAAAGATGTGAATCTTCAGATAGATTCTGGAGAGAAGATTGCTTTAGTGGGGCACAGTGGGGCGGGTAAGTCTACCATCTCTCGTATCCTCCTGGGGTTTTATCCCATCATCAATGGAAATATCATCCTGGATGGCCAGCCTATGGAAGACATAGAATTAGAGATCCTCAGAAGAAATGTAGGAATCGTCCCTCAGGAAGTGGTCTTGTTTGGCGGCTCTATCCGTGAGAATATCGGCTATGGAGATCCTGATGCAGATGAAGAGGCCATTATTTCTGCCGCCAAAATGGCTAATGCTTGGGAGTTCATACAGCAGTTTCCAGATCAGTTAGACACCATAGTAGGAGAAAGAGGGATCAAGCTTTCTGGTGGTCAGCGCCAGCGGGTAGCTATAGCCAGAGCCATTCTAAAAGACCCTTCCATACTCATCCTCGATGAAGCTACTAGCTCATTGGATGCAGAGTCAGAACACCTGGTTCAACAGGCATTGTATAAGCTGATGGAAGGTAGAACCACTATCATCATCGCTCATAGGCTGTCTACTATCAGAAAAGTCGACCGAATCTATGTGCTGGATCAGGGACAAATTATAGAGTCTGGTTCCCATCAGGAGTTGGCTTTGAAAGAAGGGGGAGCTTATAAGAAGCTGCTTCAACTACAATTAGAGTCCACGTAAAAAATACGCCAGAGATAAATCTCTGGCGCATGTTACACCAGGCCTCTACCCTTACCCGGTGCGATTCTTGGAGGCCTATTCTTTTCACTAGGGATGTGAATAGCCAGGCCGTTATTTCGGCGTAGTAATACTAATTACATATGTTGAAAACAGTCTCTACAGACTATGGTGAAAGGAATTCCAATGTGGATACACTTGGCAAGCTGTGCAGATAAAGTAAAAAATAACTAGAGCAACTCTATCTA
>JBCBKZ010000956.1:0-1876 GCA_038520955.1 Bacteroidota bacterium
TCAATACTCCGCTAAATAATGACTGGTCTATCATCTGAGTAGACTCAAAGCCATCAAAAGAACCTCCTTCATCACCTATGGAAATGTAAAGGAAATCATCTTTCCCAAAGAACATTCCCCCTCCATCATGCCAGTCATGTCTGTCGAATAATTCCATCATCATGAATTCTGAAGACTCGTCTATGGTTTCTGATTCTTCATCATATTCAAACCTGGAAACGCGGATGTATCCTTGCGGTCCGCCATAGTTAGTATTAGTGGCTGGTAAATGCCTGTACAGCACATACAAATAGCCTTGGTTAGGGGAGTTAGTATCATAGAACTCAGGGTGAAGGGCTAAACCTACTAATCCAGCATCTTCTCTTGCGTCTACCCTTTCTGAGA
This sequence comes from Bacteroidota bacterium, assembly GCA_038520955.1. Lineage (GTDB taxonomy): Bacteria > Bacteroidota > Bacteroidia > J057 > J057 > JBCBKZ01. The sequence goes on from JBCBKZ010000956.1 coordinate 385, forward strand.
TGTCCATGACTACACGTTTCTCACTTACGCTGGAATTGTTCTCAAAGGCCCAGATAAAACCGGTTTTTCCCAATACCCAAAAGGTATTGGTTCCTTCCATTTGGAACATTTCAATAGGATCTATGAAAGTGAGATTAGGAAAGGCATCCTCTACCTCCCATGATGCATTAGGTGTTTGGGTAAGTACAAAAGCACCATCAGCATAAGGTTCTATGGGACTTGCTTCCGGGATACCGTAATCCAAAGGCCTGACAAAGGCCAGAAACAAAAAGCAGATCCCTACGATAAGAGCACTGAAACGTACGCCTCTTATGTGCGACTGAAATAACTTTTTGATAATTGAGTAGAATTTGGTTGTGAACCGCATGCTCCAAAAATTTTTAGATAACTCGTTGGAGGAGTCTTCTTGCGGACCAGAAAATTTGCATTGGGTAGGAGGGTTAGCCTACCCTGGGTGTAAGTTATCGTATTGGAAGTTACGAATTACGGTTTTCTTTCGGGTGTGAAAATTCTAAATAGCAATTTAATTGCGCTGAGGCGTCGGCAGCAATTGTTGAATGGTAATTAACAAATAGAAAATAAACTATTTGTTCACATGAAGTATTTATAATATAGTACGAAGGCTGCTGAGAAGTTTTTGAAAATGAGCTTCTGAGTTGTATACATGGGGAGCTATCCTAACAAAATTTCCTCTAACAGATAGAAATACATGTTCCTTCTCCAGGAGGAGTTTGAGTGATTTTATGTCTGTTCCATCTGGTAGCTTCACCCCAAATAAGTGAGCTGCCCTATCAGCAGCATTTTCCATCCATGCGCCATCTTGTTGGACTTCCTGGATGAAGGAAGTAGATATTTCTTTACAATGTTGTTGGATGGCGAGCGGGCCTACTTCATTGATCATTTTCAGGGCTTCTGTCTGCATGGGAGCCAGAAAAAAGTTAGTGGATTCCCCTACCTCATATCTGATGGCAAAGTCTTTATATTGAGGCTGATAGTTCACCAGGTCTGCAAAGTTTTCACTTCCCAGTCTGTTCTTCCAGTTTTCCTCTATGGGATCTCCCTCATCAAAGGCTTCTCCATAATATCCTAACCCTATACTATAGGGTCCCATGAGCCATTTATATCCGGCACATATCAGGGCATCAGGTTGCAGGCTCTCCACATCCATAGGCATTACCCCTACAGACTGTGTTCCATCCACAATCAGTAAAGCCTGATGTTCTCTTGTCTCCTTTCTGATAGCTGCCAGATCAAATATAGTCCCGTCGGTCCAGTGGATATTTCCTATGCAGACAAGGACAGTTTTAGGGCCTATAGCCTTCAAAATTTCCTGATTCCAGGCTCTTCCCCTCTCTGTCTGCGAATCAGGAGGGCTAATATACCTAATTACAGCTCCTGTCTTTTCGGCCAGTTTTTGCCAAACATATACATCTGAAGGCCTTCACGGAAATAGTTTCTGTAGAAACTTAGATCCAGCGGAGGATTATACCCG
>JBCBKZ010000957.1:0-1875 GCA_038520955.1 Bacteroidota bacterium
TCTGAACGTTTCTATTCTGAATAAAACTCTTATACGGACACCAACAATCAATAAGTAGTTAAAGAACGAAAGGATTAGGTGGTATTATTATTTTAAAGGTACATAGAATACGAATAGAGAAATCCTATTGTACAGAATAATAGCTAACATACTTATCATCGCATTTTGAAATACCCGGTTTCTAGGCACTTAGTAAACTGGAAAAACGCTCCCTTTGGTCATAAATAAGTACTAAGCTTAACAGCAAACAAACTGCTGCTCCTCCTACTCCCATCGGGTCATGGAGAATATGAAAAACAGTAGCATTGAACATAACGGCTGTGATCAGCGTCAATGCTAATGGCACAAACTTATTAGCTAAAAGAGCTACACCACTAACCATCTGTAATAGACCGATAAGTTTCAAAAATCCCGAAGAAATGTATACCTGCATTAATTCTCCTCCATCTCCGGGTGGATTAGGTATTTCTATAAAAACTAGAAACTTATTTAACCCTATGATCAACATAAATAGCCCTAAAAGCACACGAAATATCTTAAATATGGTTGTTTTCATAGTCGTTTGATTTTACTGATTGAAATAGGTCGTTCTCTACTTTGACAGCCAGCGCAGGCAATAGCTTGCTACCTCATCCCATCCTGGAGCACCACAGATAAAATGATCCTTACCTTCAAAGAATTTAGCATCTACAATGCTGTCCTTGTGTGTGTATTTCTTGATCGTTTTTCTAACTAGTACATTGGGAACGATTACATCTTCTAAGCCTCCAACAAACAGAAGGGGTACATGTGGTTTTTGGGTATCAATCTTTGTAATCTTTTTGAGGGCTGCTCTGGGGGTTTGTCGACTTTCAGGAACAGCAAATTGGTCAAAGAGGGAGTCCGATTGATCTTTGGTCAGGGTATTAGTAATCGCAAAATGGAACCATTTCTTATACTTCTCCTCTTCCGGGTTGAAGATAGAATTCCCCTTAAAAGGACTTATAACCTTATTATTGGCTTTAATGAAGCTGGGTTTTAGGGTGCTAATGCCCTTAGGCGGAGCACTACTGATCAGGATAGCTGCTTCTGCTCTCCCTGATTCCACCAGTTTTTGAGCCGTTAGTCCCCCAAAAGAGTGCCCGATTAATATAGGTTTCTCTGATAAAGTGTCAATTAAATGCTCAAGATTCGTAATCCAATCCTGGAATTGTACATCTTCCAGTCCTGCTGGGGGATTAGCCCTCAGTTCAGCTGGCTGGCCCTGATGTTTTGGGTTTGCAGGCGTATAACATGTATATCCCTCACTTTCAAAAAGTGTCTTCCATTCAGACCAGCTATGATCATTCATGAATAGGCCATGTATGAAGACAATGGTCTTCGAGTTAATCTGTTTCTCCATGTTTTCTTGATATGAGTTTTGTGGTAAGACCGCACTACTTATGAGGAGCAATGCCAGAGTGCTAAACGCTTTGTAATACTTCATGATGAAATAGTTTGAGTTAACTACCTCATAAAGTTGAGGGGAGAGAAGAGGAAAATATTTACCCTATGGTAAAAAATGGAGGATCTACAAATTCTTTCTAATTCTACTTAGACTCTGCTGGGTTATTCCCAGGAAGGAAGCGATTTGTGATAGCTTGGCCTTTTGAAAGATGAGAGGGTGTTCTTTCATTAATCTCAAGTATCGTTCTTCAGCTGTCTCCGTATGAATGCTCATAATTCTCCTACTTAGAACCATGGCAAATTCAGCATTGATGTGTCTAAAGGCTTCACCCAGATTAGGGATACGAGAAATGAGTTTGTCCAATTGATCTGAAGTGATTAGAAGGAATTCAGATTCTTCCATTGCCTCAAAAAAGAGGATATTCTCTTCACTTTTCACAAAACTAAAAG
>JBCBKZ010000958.1:0-1873 GCA_038520955.1 Bacteroidota bacterium
ATAATCGCTCAAGATGGGCCTGTTTGTCTGCCAGGATCTCAAAGGCATTTATTCCCTGCAGAGCCAACCTGGGAATATCTATATCAGTCTTCTGCTGATCCGGCCCAATATCTTTGTATGGATGGATGGAAAGAGAATCTACCAGAAAAAACTCATTTCCAGTACTATAATGGAGGTCTTTCATTTCCAGCCTATTCAGGCTATCAGGAAGGTTGATAGCATAATCCCTGATGTGCATGTCTATGTCCTCCGCAAAAAGGATGTTATCCCTGGTCATGCTGATGGTACTGTCCAGGTAGAAATTCTTCATGATGAGAGAAATATCCGGAAAGGACTGTTCCCTCACTGTGTCTCCTCTTTGCAGGCTTTGAGATATGGCTGCATGCTGGATGTCCATATGCTTGACCCAAAGTGTATCCAGATAATTCTCTATTAGTGGAAAAAACTCTACATCACTCATCCTTGGAAGAGGGGAAGGAGGTCTGTCTATATTATCGTTGATGGTTAGGGAAGGAAAAGTTAACTGAACGCTGTCAAGCGTAAGATTCCGGTGGAAATACATATCTCCAAAATCAAAACCTTGTAGCCTAAAGCCTGGAAGGTCCAAACTATATAAAATGGTATCTGACTCAGTACGAAGAGTAGGAACCACCTTCAGCGCATCTATTTCTAATACCTCCTTAGCAGAAGAAAACTCGAAATTGTCCAGACTGATTCTGTAGTTGCTGTCAGGAAGGGTGATATAGGTATCCGCCAGGTCAAATTCCAACATCACATCCTCTACCTGAAGGGGTTTCTGGCCCATAATCATTTTTGGGGTCAGGGTCAGATCTAGTAGATCGAGGTTAATGTCGTTAGCAGTGAACGCATTTATAGGTTGTTCTTTTTTATCGTTTAGGTAGAACTTGGCGTCCTTAAAGGTGATCCTCTCTGCCTCAAATCCTTTGAAAGCATCATTCAGAAGCTTTTCATAGTCATTCGTAGCTATAGCATTTAGGGTAGCTTTCCTACGGGAAGGATAATCTGTCAAGCTTACTTCAGCCGAATCCAGTAGCAGTTCTTCTATGACTATTTGGCGCTCATACCATATTTCTGGAAGATTGATGCCTTTTACGGAGAGGGATGGAACATGTGCTTCCAGTACGTCTGCCTTGTTCTGGTCCGTCGGTATTAACCAGCTATCCACTAGTCTAAGACTTTTATTGGCTCTGGAGAATGCTAATGAATCCACCCGGAGGATGAAGCCCGCCTTTTCTAAACTTAGCCCAGCATCCGCAATATCTATCTCTATATCATCAGAATAGAAAAGCTTGTCCTGCTGATGCTGTGATAAGGAGTCAATTAATATGTTTCTGAAAGAGGAGTTCAGGTGGTTAATGAAAAGAGAATTCGTCACCTCATCAGGCTTGTCCTTTCTGACAAGTTGACCATTTTCTATAGAGAAGGTGTCTACTCTCAAGGCTTCATACTTAGGAGCTATCAATTTATACAGATTGGGTAACTGCAGATTCTCTGAAGTAGTGGTCTTGAGCCCTTTGTATAAAGTAATGGAAGGCTGCTGTAGTTTGAGGTGGTTAATTTCAAGTGTTTTTCCGGTCAATATTTCTTCTAGGTCTACTCCTTCCAGTCCTATTCTGGGGATATTTATGTTTAGGGTAGTAGCAGGATGGCTGCTATCAGGAAGGTGTAGAGGTTGAAAGCTTACGTTCTGGGCATATATCAACTGCTCAGGGGTAGAAATGCCGAAACTTCCTATGTCTATCCGATAGCTGCTATCAGGAAGAACCCAGCGGGAATCTTTGAGAGAAATTTCCAGCTTTACTTCATCTGCTAAAAAGGCCTTTTGGGATACCTGGTGAGAAGTAGAGTCTAT
>JBCBKZ010000959.1:0-1859 GCA_038520955.1 Bacteroidota bacterium
CCCAGCTGATAGCCTCTCTCATGTAATGTATCAATCACTTCCTGCATTTCTTCTTCAGGAGGTACATCAGCTGGGTATTCTCACCTCTAACACTAAGGAAGCAGTAAAGTCTTTCCTGAACCTTCATAAGATAGATCATATAGAGTTTATAAAAGCGTCTAAGTCCCTATTTGGGAAAGGGAAGGACCTGAAGAAAATCCGTAAGAAAAATGGCTTCAAAAAGTCTGAGGTAGTCATGATAGGAGATGAAGCCAGAGACATTAAAGCCGCTCAGGAAGCAAGTGTAGATGCTGTGGCTGTCACATGGGGATTTCACTCACGTAAAACCCTTGAAAAGGAAGCTCCAACTTATACTGTTAAAACCCCTAAGGAATTACTGGAACTCTTTCCTCCAAAAGAGCTAGTGTTGGCTACTGCATAGGATGACATTTCATTACATTTCTTTACCGTTTTTGATGTAACACTCTTATTATCAGTTGGTTATTTTGTAAATGCTAATTGATATGAGAAATGTGTTTCTTTCCTTTCTGCTGCTATTCTCTCTTGAAATAGTGAGTGCAGACAATATTCCTTTTTCGCTAAAGAACAATACGCCCAGGTCTATTTACCTACTCATTCCTGGTGTAATGAACCCTAATATTTCTCCTTTCTCATGGAGTGGAGTCAATCTGGAAGAGGGGCAGAAAATCTATTTCGTGTTTAGAGGAGAACAGTATGTGCTGCTGGAAGTAGACGCTACCCTAAGGGATAAGAGAATTTCCGTAAATAGACTTATTAAGAAAAGAAAAAAGGAGCTTGGACTCAGGTAGATAGACTTGCTTTAGGGTCTTCTTCGTCCTTAGTAGATAAAGCCTGTTTCAACCTGCGAATATGCGCTTCCTGCTTTAGTAAGTCCTCTCCTGAAATACTGGCTTTCTTGATATCTGAAAGATTGGGAAGTCGGAATCTGCCATGGGCATATGAGTACATCCATGTTAGGTCAAGCATATTGAAAGCTGAGTTGAAATACACCATGGAATCAGCCTTCTGAAGGGAAAATCCAAGTTTCTCTGCTGTTCTTTCAGAAAAGAAATAGGAACTACCTGAAATGACCAGACTATCAGGAAGGTTACCCGTTTTTATGTCCTGAATGATCTGGAGAAGGCCTTCCAGGTAGTACTTAAGTATGAGCTTTTTGGCAGCAGATCCCGCTTTTACTTTTCTCATGAGGAAAAAGTAATCAAATGAGGTTCCATTATGGAGATCATACAATTTCTTGTTGGGACTGAATACTAGCAGCATGGGGGAGAGATATTTATAAACCCCCAGAAGGACCATAAAAGGTGTGGTGGTAAACATAAATAAGGAAGCCAGCACTGGAAGGGTAAGCCACCATAGGAGATTATCATTTGTTAGGATAAAGAAACCTAGCATTAACATGGTCCCTGCTGAAAAGAGTAGTAGGGTAAATAACCATTGCAGGGTAATAGGAAGTTTATAAAATGGATTCATAGGTCTTTTTTGGGAGCCAAATAAGCTTTCATAGTTCTTTTATCACCTTACAGGGATTTCCAAAAGCCAGAACGTTGTCAGGAATATCCTTGGTAACCAGGGAACTGGCTCCTATGGTCACATTATTCCCAATGGTTACTCCAGGCATGATGACGGTATTTCCGCCTATCCAGGCATTATCTCCTATGGTTACCGGCAGGGAAGAAGTCATATAAGCAGGGAAATTAGGAGGTCTTTTCTCTTTAGGGATGATCCTTTCAGCGGCTTTTAGGGGATGTGCTGCAGTATAAACCTGCACATACGGACCTATGAGACAGTTTTTTCCTATCCTTATGTAATTATCATCCAGGAGAATACAGTTGGTGTTC